>NZ_BSEF01000007.1:0-218153 GCF_027925545.1 Sphingobium sp. BS19 | reverse complement strand
AAGCCTCGATGCTTTATAGACACTACCGTTACCAAGTCGTCGAGCACCGGGTGACCGAGGCAAGGACGCGCCGACCGTCAACTTTCTGCATGTGCACCGCACAAAGCGCTCCCGCGCGCCCGTTGGAGAAAATCCAACACGCGCAGAGACATCCGCCCCACCCACAACCGCCGTCATCCCAGCGCAGGCTGGGATCTCAGGCGGCCTTTAGATAAGGCCAAAAACGTCGCGCCATAACCCACTGCCCCGCGCTTCGCCTGAGATGTCGTAGAGAGTCACGTGCCTCTTACGACCTACGCTGGCAAGACGACAGGAGGTAGCGCGCTCTTTCTAGCACCCCGCAAAAGCAAACGGACCGCTTCCGACCGTTTGTGGACGTTTAGGCCCGATTTTCCGAAAGCCCACAGCAGAAAGACCGGAATGATGGTCATCTCTCGCCAGCGGAATTCTTGCCCGCGTTGTGCCGTTCCGAATGCGCTGCTATCCTCAATCCAAGGGGGCCGAGAGCATGAACGTCTATCAAATTATCGTCGTAATATGCGGGCTGATCGTATCAGCGATAAGCATATTTGCCGTAATAGTGATCGCGCGATCGCCATATTTCACGCGGAAACCACTTTGGATTATCGGTTCGCTGGTTGGATTTTTAGGCCTTGGTATAAGCTGGACCTCTCCTGATGATTTGGTTTTGCTGTTTGGTATTTCGATCCCGGTCATAAGCGTGTCTAAAGTGCTTCCATCTGGCCCGGTGATAGTGAAAATCTTCTTCCCGTTTATCGCGATAGTAGCCCTGATAAGGCATATGACCTTTGATGATGAAGCCGCTGGTTAGCTGCATTGTGCCTTTTGGCTGCCCAAAAGCAGCCGTTCCGCCATCCACCCTCCGTCACCCCAGCGAAAGCTGGGGTCTCATGCGGCGGCGGTATGCCGGTTGCCCAAAAAGCTACTGCGGGGAGCAGCCAACCTCTGTGCCCCCTGTCCACCCCCACCCACCGCACCACATTCCCACCTTGCGTTGCGGCAGCGCGTCTGACTTGATAGGCAGGACGCAACAGCATCGGGGTCGATCCCGCGAACATCACTCTGCCGGGGGACCGCATGGCCAAGCGCCTTACTTCCATCATCCTGATCGCCATGATCCTTGGCGTGCTCGTCGGTTATGTCGCGAATCAATGGGTTGGCGCGAACGCGGATCAGGCGAAAGACGTTGCCAGCTATTTCCATCTGCTCGCCGACATATTCCTGCACCTGATCAAGATGATCATCGCCCCGCTGGTGTTCGCGACCCTGGTCTCCGGCATCGCGCATATGGGCGACAGCGCCGCGCTGGGGCGGATCGGCGGGCGGGCCTTGCTGTGGTTCGTCACCGCCAGCCTGATTTCGCTTAGCCTAGGCCTCGTCTTCGTCAACTTCTTCGAACCGGGCGTCGGCCTCAACCTTGTCCAGAGCGGCGTGGATTCCGGCGTCGATACCAAGGCGCTGAACTTCCGCGACTTCGTGCTGCACATCTTCCCGACGTCGATGGTGGAGGCGATGGCCAGCAACGCCATCCTTCAGATCGTCGTCTTCTCGCTCTTCTTCGGCGTCGGCCTCACCGCCATTGGCGAAAGGGGCAAGCCCATTGTCGTCGCGGTCGAAGCGCTGGTCGAACTGATGCTGCAGATCACCAGCTACGTCATGAAAATGGCGCCGCTCGCGGTGTTCGGTGCCATCGCCTCTGTGGTGACGGTGCAGGGGCTGGGCGTGCTCGTTACCTTCGGCCAGTTGATCGGTGAGTTCTACCTTGCACTCGCGACCCTGTGGCTGATCCTCGGCTTTGCGGGCTTCCTCGTCCTGGGCAAGCGCATCTTCCGCCTCGCCCGCTATATCCGCGAACCGCTGCTGATCGCTTATTCTACCGCCTCATCTGAGGCCGCCTATCCCAAGCTGCTGGAACAGCTCGACCGTTTCGGCGTGCCGCGCCGCATCTCCAGCTTCGTGCTGCCGCTGGGCTACAGCTTCAATCTCGACGGGTCGATGATGTACGCGGCTTTCGCCACCATCTTCATCGCGCAGGCTTATGGCATCGACTTGCCGATGAGCACGCAGATCACGATCCTCCTCGTGCTGATGATTACCAGCAAAGGCATCGCCGCTGTCCCCCGCGCTTCGCTGGTGGTGGTCGCCGCCACGCTGGCGCAGTTCAACCTCCCGGTCGAAGGCGTCGCGTTCATCCTCGCCATCGACCAGTTCCTCGACATGGGCCGCACCGCCACCAACGTCGTCGGCAATGCCATCGCGACATCGGTGGTCACCAAATGGGAAGGCATGCTGGAAGTCGAGGAGCCGGACTATGTCGAACCGCCCCACGCCCCGGCGCACACGGCGGCAGGCGGCATGGCCGGACTGGACCTCGCGTCGGACATGGTCGAGGATAAGCGGAAGGGGTGAGGGCTACCCGGGCACTATGGGCCGCGCAGACCCGTCAGGCAGGTGGACCTTCGGGATATTGCGGCCTGCCATCGTCGATCACAAGCCATGCTTGCTTGCACGATATCCAGATATGTTCGGACGGCGCAAAGCGGTCGGGATCGTCCAGACTGCCCAGGGTCAACCCGACGGTATTGGCACTCTGCCTTTCGGAAAATAAGCTTGTGCCGCATCCGGTGCAGAAGCCGCGCCTTACCCCGGTATCGGCATCGAACCAGCCAATCGGCCCGGACATAGCAACCGAGTCGAGCGGCACCATCACTCTGGCGTAAAAGGGCGCGCCAGTGGCTTTCTGGCATCGCCGACAGTGGCAGGCCCTTATGTTGATAGGCTCGGCATCGGAACTGTAGCGGCAGGCACCACACAAACACCCGCCTTCGATGCTGATGCCCATGGTCGTGCCTACACCCGCATCGGCATCAGCACATACAGCGCCGCGCTTTTGTCATTCTCCCGGATCAGCGTCGGCGCTGCGGCATCGGCGAGGTGCAGTTCCACGATGTCCCCGTCGATCTGCCCCAAAATATCGAGCAGATAGCGCGCGTTGAACCCGATCTCGAAATTGTCGCCCGCATAATCGCCCGACACTTCTTCCGCCGCCGTGCCGTTTTCAGGGCTGGTGACCGACAGCGTGATCTTGTCCTTGTCGAGCGCCATCTTGACTGCACGGGTCTTTTCCGTGGCGATGGTCGCGACGCGATCCACGCCCTGCTCGAAACTGCGCGGGTCGATCCGCAGCAGCTTGTCGTTCCCGGTCGGGATGACGCGGCTGTAATCCGGGAAAGTGCCGTCGATCAGCTTGCTGGTCAGGATCGCGCTGCCGATGCCGAAGCGGATCTTGCCCGCCGACAGCGACACCGCCACGCTGCCGTCCACTTCGTCGAGCAGCTTGCGCAGTTCCGCGATGCACTTGCGCGGCACGATGATGTCCGGCATCCCTTCGGCGCCGTCGGGCCGCGCCACGGTGACGCGCGCCAAGCGGTGGCCATCGGTCGCCGCAGCCTTCAGCACCGGCGTCGGATCGTCCGACACGTGCAGGAAGATGCCGTTGAGATAATAGCGCGTTTCCTCGGTCGAAATGGCAAAGCGCGTCTTGTCGATGATCTGCTTAAGCACTTCGGCGGGCAGTTCGAAACTGACCGGCAGGTCGCCTTCCGCGATGATCGGAAAGTCGTCGCGCGGCAGGGTCGATAGGTTGAACCGGGCGCGGCCCGCCTGGATCAGCATCTTGCCTTCCGCCGCCTGCAGCGACACCTGACTGCCCTCGGGCAGTTTGCGGGCAATGTCGAACAGCGTATGCGCCGAAATCGTCGTCGCACCGGCGGTTTCGACCTGCGCCTGCACGCTTTCGACCACCTGCAGGTCAAGATCGGTCGCCATCAGCTTGATCGCGCCATCCGCCGTCGCCTCGATCAGCACGTTGGACAGGATAGGGATAGTATTACGCCGCTCGACCACGGACTGGACATGGCCCAGACTCTTGAGGAGCGTCGCGCGTTCGATGGTGGCCTTCATTCCCTGGTCCCGCTTCTATTCTGCTTGCCTGCGTGGGCGCCGCCCGATTCCGGGTGGACGGGCAAGATGCCAGTCCTTCATTACCAACAATGCAACGAGGGGCAAGCGGTCCCGCTTGCAAAAAAGTGCCGCTTAGGCTTTGCGAGGGTGTGATGAACCGCGTGCGCCGTCTTTATGCTCTCCTGATCGTGCTTGCGCTCGCAGCGCCAGGCGCAGCAGCGGCGCGGGATTCGCTCGGCATCTTCGAAAGCTGGGGCGCATTTCGCGATCCGGCCCGCAATGTAATGGCGCTGCGCTGCTACGCCATCGCTCAACCGGCGCGCCGCAGTGGCGGCGGCGCGAAGTGGCAACCCTTCGCTTCCATCGCGACATGGCCGCGCCAGAATGTTCGCGGCCAACTGCACATCCGCCTCAGTCAATCGCGCAAGTCCGGCAGCAGCGTATCGCTTAGCATCGGCGACCGCCGCTTCGCGCTGGTGGCCGGAAACGCCGACGCCTGGGCGCCCGATAAACAGACGGACGCCGCCATCGTCGCCGCCATGCGATCGGGCACGAGCATGAGCGTGCAGACCGTCGCCAGCACCGGCCGCGCCTTCGCCGACACCTACGCCTTGCCGGGCGCGGCAACGGCGATGGACGCCGCCGCATTGGGCTGCTCCCGCCGCTAAGCCGGAAAACTGGTAATGTAGGGAATTTCCCCTTATACGCGCCCTCATGCAAATTCCCGGACATATCGATCCGGTGCCGGTTCCGCGCACCGTGACGCCCCGTGCCGATGGGCGCGTGGATCTGCTTGGCCTCAACAAAGCGCAGATTCAAAGCGCGCTGAGCGAAGCGGGGCTGGACCTTAAGCAAGCCAAGCTGCGCGCCAAGCAACTGTTCCACTGGCTCTATCATCGCGGCGAAACCGATTTCGCGGCGATGACCGATCTTGCCAAGCCCATGCGGCTGTGGATGGCGGAACGCTTCATCGTCGGTCGCCCCGAAGTGGTCGAGGCGCAGGTATCGAATGACGGTACGCGCAAATGGCTGCTCCGATCCGATGATGGGCAGGATTACGAAATGGTGTTCATCCCCGATGCGGATCGGGGCACGCTCTGCGTGTCCAGTCAGGTGGGCTGCACCCTCAACTGCCGCTTCTGCTACACCGGCACGATGCGGCTTGTCCGCAACCTCACGCCCGGTGAAATCGTGGGACAGGTCATGCTGGCGCGCGATGCGCTGGGCGAATGGCCCAAGGGCAACATGGCCGCCGCGGTGGATGATGAAGACGAGGATGAGGACGCCCCGCTCTATACCACCGATGGACGCATGCTGACCAACATCGTGATGATGGGCATGGGCGAGCCGCTCTATAATTTCGAAAATGTGCGCGACGCGCTCAAGGTTGTCATGGATGGCGACGGCCTTGCGCTGTCCAAACGTCGCATCACGCTGTCGACCAGCGGCGTCGTCCCTTTGATGGCGCGGGCTGCCGAAGAGATCGGCGTGAACCTTGCCGTATCGCTCCATGCCGTAACCAAGGAAGTGCGCGACGAGATCGTGCCGATCAACCGCAAATATGGGATAGAAGAGCTGCTGCAGGCGTGTGCCGACTATCCCAAGGCGAACAATGCGCGCCGCATCACCTTCGAATATGTGATGCTGAAGGACAAGAACGACAGCGATGACGACGCGCGCGAACTCATCCGCCTGATCAAGCATTACAAGCTGCCTGCAAAGGTGAACCTGATCCCGTTCAACCCATGGCCCGGCGCATTTTACGAATGTTCCTCGCCCGAACGGATCAAGGCGTTCAGCAACCTGGTTTTTGCTGCCGGCATATCCGCACCGATCCGCACCCCGCGCGGGCGCGACATCATGGCGGCCTGCGGTCAGCTCAAATCGGCATCGGAAAAAAAGAGCCGCGCCGAACTCGACCGGATGGCGGAGGAAAAGCAGGCGGCGCTTGGCTGACGCGCCGCCGATCTATCCGGATGACGCGGCAGTCGTAGCGGTCGGCGAGCGCTTCGCTGACCTGACGCTGCCGAAGCAGGAGTGGACCCACGCGGCGCACTTTGCTGCCTGCCTGTGGATGCTCGCCCATAGACCGGACCTGGATGCGGAACGCGATATGCCCGATATGATCCGCCGCTATAATGCAGCGACAGGGGGCGTGAACAGCGCGCACGCCGGTTATCATGAGACGATTACGCTGGCATCGATTCGGGCCGCCCGAGCGCATCTGGGGGAATCGTCCCCCGAAACGCCCCTGAATCGCGTCCATGCCACGCTGATGGCGGGGCCATGTGGCACCGCCAACTGGCTTTTTCACTATTGGTCGCCGGAAATTCTAATGCATCCATCCGCCCGATCGACATGGGTAGCACCAAATTTGCGACCGCTACCATTCTGAAAAATGGCGGAAAAGCTGGCGATTGCAATCTTTGCATCTGCAATAT
The DNA here is from genome assembly GCF_027925545.1 of Sphingobium sp. BS19. Classification (NCBI taxonomy): domain Bacteria; kingdom Pseudomonadati; phylum Pseudomonadota; class Alphaproteobacteria; order Sphingomonadales; family Sphingobiaceae; genus Sphingobium; species Sphingobium sp. BS19. Next base: position 211,728 of record NZ_BSEF01000007.1, on the reverse strand, counting down.
CGCCGTTCGCACTTGCAGCAAATGTCCTCCGCTGTCACAAGGATCGTGCCTTTCAGGCATCCTCTCCTAAAACTTTTCGGGCTGATCTTCGGATCGGCCCTTTTTTTTGGCGTCCGATTATTCTATGACGACCTCGCTGCTGTCGCGCCGAATAACATAATTTGGAGCGGTGCCGCCGGTAAGACCGGCATGGCGAGGCTGTGGCATGGGGGATTGAGTACACGTCAGGGTGGCTCTCCCCCATCCTTGCGGGAAAAATCCTGCCCCCATGTAACCGCGCGCACATTCCTTTCGTATCTGTGTTACGATAGCATCGAAGGCCGATGCCGATACCGCGCTGGGGAGGCGATGTTCATGAGCCATGAAGACAGGATCGCGGCGGGATCGCTGGTCAAGCGACACCGACTTTCGACACGGATATGGCACTGGGTGAACGCCATTGCCATCGCGACGCTGTTCATGAGCGGTCTTGGCATCTTCAACGCCCATCCGCGCCTCTACTGGGGCAATTACGGCGCCAATTTCGATACGCCCTGGCTCGAACTCGATCGCTTCCCCGGCTGGATTACCCTGCCCGGAAGCTACAGCCTGTCGATGTCGCGCCAGTGGCATCTGGCCTACGCCCTGATCTTCGCCTTCGCCTTGCTGTTGTATATGATCTGGAGCCTCATCAACCGCCACATCAGCCGCGATCTTGCTTTCCGGCGCGAAGAGCTCGCGCCGCGCCATATATGGCAGGATATCAGGGACCACGCCCGCCTGCGTTTCCCCACCGGTGCAGCGGCGCTCCGCTACAATGTACTGCAAAAGGCCAGCTACATCGGCGTCATTTTCATCCTGATCCCCGGCATCATCTTTACCGGGCTCGCCATGTCGCCAGGCATGGATGCAGCGTGGCCTTGGCTGACGCAGATTTTCGGCGGGCGACAGTCGGCACGGTCGATCCACTTCATTTTCGCCTTTGCGCTCATCGGCTTTTTTCTGGTGCACATCCTGATGGTGCTGCTGGCCGGGCCGTTCAACGAAGTGCGCTCGATGATAACCGGCTGGTATCGTGTGCCGCCGGAACGTCGCACCGGGGAGCATGGCCAATGACCTTTATGTCCCGCCGCTCCCTGCTGACCGGCCTTGCAGCGACGGCAGGCGGATTGCTCACCGGCTGCGACAAGCTCGCGCAGAGCGAGGATTTCCGCAAAGCCCTGTTCAGCGCGGAGAACGTCCACCGCTGGACGCAGCGCGCCTTGACCGATCGCCAAGCCTTGGCACAGGAATTTACGCCCGACCAGATGTCCCCCTATTTCCGCCCCAATGGCACCCGCAATCCGGGAACGGCGGAATATACCGCGATCTCCGCCAATAACTTTGCCGACTGGCGACTAAAGGTCACCGGCCTCGTCAACCGTCCGCTGTCGCTGTCGCTACCGCAGATCAAAGCGCTGCCGCACCGGGAGCAGATCACCCGCCACGACTGTGTCGAAGGCTGGAGCGCCATCGGAAAATGGCGCGGCGTGCCGTTGCGTACGATCCTTGACGGTGCGCAGCTCAAGACCAACGCCAAATATCTCGTCTTCCATTGCGCCGATACCAATGGCGGGGCGCGGCCTTATTATGAAAGCATCGACATGGTTGACGCATTCCATCCCCAGACAATCCTTGCCTTTGCCCTCAACGACAAACCTCTGTTCGTTGCCAACGGCGCCCCCTTGCGCCTGCGGGTCGAGCGCCATCTGGGTTATAAACATGCCAAATATCTGATCGGCATCGAAGCAGTCGACAATCTTGCCGGCATCCACGGTGGCAAGGGCGGCTATTGGGAAGATGTCGCTGGCTATCAATGGTATGCAGGCATTTGACGAACGCCAATTGGCTTCCTAGGTTTCCGCTATGTGGTTGCTCGATCGCCTTCTTCCAAAGTTAATCCGCAAAGGCCGCCTGACCGTCATTGACCCTGTCGGTACGGCCAAAAGCTATGGCGACGGCGATCCCGATTGGCCCGCTCTCACCATGCGACTGCACGATGCCAAGGTGGCGCGCGACATAATCCGCGATCCGCGGCTGGGTGCTGGCGAAGCCTATATGGACGGCCGCTATTCGATAGAAGGCGGCGACATACTGGACTTCGTGACCTTCGTTCGCGCCAACCGCCCTTGGGAAAGCGGCGATTATGGCCTGAAACGCCCCGGAGCGGTGCGCAGCCTCACCACCAGCATTGTCGGTCGCGTCAATCGCCTGAACCAGCGCCGCAGTTCGCGCGCCAATGTGGCGCATCATTACGACCTGTCAGACCGATTGTACGACCTGTTCCTGGATCGCGACCGACAATATAGCTGCGCCTACTGGACCGATCCGGCCAACAGTCTGGAACAAGCGCAGGCCGACAAGCTGGCGCATATCGCGGCAAAGCTGCATCTATCGGCAGGGCAGAAGGTTCTCGACATCGGCTGTGGCTGGGGCGGGATGGCGCTTTACCTAAACCGCACCTGCGACGTCGACGTGTTGGGCATCACTCTCTCGGAAGAACAGTTGAAGGTCGCGCGGGAACGCGCAGTGGCGGCGGGCGTGTCCGAACGGGTGCGCTTCGAGCTGTGCGACTATCGCGATGTTACCGGGCAATTCGACCGGATCGTGTCCGTCGGCATGTTCGAACATGTCGGGCCGCCCAACTACCGCGAATTTTTCCGCACCTGCCACAATCGCCTGACGCCGCAGGGCGTGATGCTGCTCCACACCATCGGGCGCATCAACAAGCCCGGCACCACCGACGCATGGACGCGCAAATATATCTTCCCTGGCGGCTACAGCCCATCGCTCAGCGAAATCATGAAGGCGAGCGAGCGCAACAAGCTGATGATCACCGATGTGGAAGTGCTGCGCCTCCACTACGCCTACACGCTGCGCGAATGGTACAAGCGCGTGCAGGACAAGCAGGCGGAAATCGAAGCGCTCTACGACGCGCGCTTCTTCCGGATGTGGAGCTTTTACCTGGCCGGGGCCACAGCCGCGTTCGAAAGCGGCGGCATGGTCAATTTCCAGCTACAGTATAGCCGCGACAGGCATACGCTGCCGATCACGCGGGACTATATGCATGAGGCCGAGCAGGCATTGCGCGCGAAGGGGTAGAGCCGAGACGTCAGATGTCCTCGTCATCCCGGACTTGATCCGGGATCCCGCTACCTTGAACCGTCGCAAGCAGAACCAGCTGGGCCCCGGATCAAATCCGGGGTGACGGAGTATAATTGTACCGAGCGTGATCCCACAAAAAAGACCCGATGATCACTCACCGGGCCTTTTGTAATCTTAAGCGGCCGCCTTCGAACGCGCCTGCTTCTTGCGCTCGTTCGGGTCGAGCCAGCGCTTGCGCAGGCGGATCGACTTGGGCGTCACTTCGACCATTTCATCGTCATCGATATAGGCGATGGCCTGTTCCAGCGTCAGCTTCTTCGGCGGCGTCAAGCGGACGGCGTCATCCTTGCCGCTGGCGCGGAAGTTGGTGAGCGCCTTGCTCTTCATCGGGTTGACTTCAAGATCGTCGGGCTTGGCATTCTCGCCGATGATCATGCCTTCGTAGAGCGCTTCGCCCACGCCGACCATCAGGATACCGCGTTCTTCGAGCGGGCCCAGTGCATAGGCATTCGCTTCGCCCGCACCGTTGGAGATCAGCACGCCGTTCTTACGGCCTTCGATCTTGCCCTTATGCGGACCGTATTTCTCGAACAGGCGGTTCATGATGCCCGTGCCGCGCGTATCGGACAGGAATTCGCCATGATAGCCGATGAGGCCGCGTGACGGTGCGGAGAAGGTGATGCGCGTCTTGCCACCGCCCGAAGGACGCATGTCGGTCAGTTCTGCCTTACGCACAGCCATCTTGTCGACGACGGTGCCCGAATATTCTTCGTCCACGTCGATCACGACGGTTTCATACGGCTCTTCCAGACCGGTTTCGCCATCGCGGAACAGCACGCGTGGGCGGCTGATGCCCAGTTCGAAGCCTTCGCGACGCATCGTTTCGATCAACACGCCCAACTGCAATTCGCCGCGGCCGGCCACTTCGAAGCTGTCCTTGTCGGCGCTTTCGGTCACCTTGATCGCAACGTTCGATTCCGCTTCACGCGCCAGACGGTCGCGGATCATGCGGCTCGTCACCTTGGTACCTTCACGGCCCGCCATCGGCGAATCGTTCACGGCAAAACGCATCGACAGCGTCGGCGGATCGATCGGCTGCGCGTGCAGCGGCTCGGTCACCTGCGGATCGCAGATTGTGTTCGACACGGTCGCGACGGTCAGGCCAGCCAGCGAGATGATGTCGCCTGCCTTGGCTTCGTCGACAGGAACGCGCTCCAGACCACGGAACGACATGATCTTGGACGCACGACCGGTTTCGATGATCTTGCCATCGTTATCCAGCGCGTGGATCGCCTGGTTGGTCTTTACCGAGCCGGAGAAGACCAGACCGGTCAGCACGCGACCGAGGAAGTTGTCACGGTCGAGTAGCGTCACGAGGAACTTGAACGGACCGTCGGGATCGGCGGACGGCGGCGGAACGTGATCGACGATCTTCTGGAACATCGGCGTCAACGTACCCGAGCGTGCCTGCGGATCTTCGCTGGCATAACCATTACGGCCCGACGCATAGAGTACAGGGAAATCGAGCTGTTCGTCGGACGCTTCGAGGCTGACGAACAGGTCGAACACTTCATCGAGCACTTCCTGAATGCGCTCGTCAGGACGATCGACCTTGTTGACGACCACGATCGGACGCAGGCCCAGCGCCAGCGCCTTGCCAGTCACGAACTTGGTCTGCGGCATCGCGCCTTCCGAAGAGTCGACCAGCAGGATCACGCCGTCGACCATCGAGAGGATGCGCTCCACTTCGCCACCGAAGTCGGCGTGGCCCGGCGTATCCACGATGTTGATGCGCGTGCCTTCCCACTCGATGGAGGTCGGCTTGGCAAGGATGGTGATCCCGCGTTCTTTTTCCAGGTCGTTGCTGTCCATTGCGCGCTCTTCGACGCGCTGATTGTCGCGGAACGTGCCGGACTGACGGAAGAGCTGATCAACGAGGGTGGTCTTGCCATGATCGACGTGCGCGATGATGGCGATATTACGCAGGGACATGAGATGCCTTTGGGATATAGGGTTCCGATCGACATAAAGCCGTATCGGGTGTCGCGGCCCCATAACGGAAACTTGCCAATCCCGCAACCTTGACGATCCTACATGCAGGTGCACGCCTGCCGCATCGCGCATTGGCTATTGCCGTGGCCCGCCCTATAACACGCACAAGACCCCTATTGCAGAGCAGGTGTTCTATTCTAATATAGCACCTTGAGGAGATAACATGGCATCCACTGCAACGACCACCGCTGAACCCACGATCACGCTGACCGCGCCGGAACCGGTGGCTGCGCTTGCGCCGGAAAAGGCTGTGGGCCTCGTCCCCATCGACGATGCAAAGAAATCGAAGCTGGAAGAAAAGGTCGATGCCTTTGTCGACGATCTGGTCGCGCAGGATGCGAACAGCCCGGAATTCGGGATGCGCGTCGATCAGCTTACCAATATGGGCCGCAAGGAAATTTCCGAAGCCGCTGGCCACAGCAACCGCTTCCTCGACCGCCCGGTCCGCGCGATGGATTCGGACAATCAGGTAGGCGCCGACCTCGCGCAGCTTCGCCGCACGGTGGAGGATCTCGACCCCGGCAAGCGCGGTAACCTGACCGCACCGCGCAAGCTTTTCGGGATCATCCCCTTCGGCAACAAGATGCGCAATTATTTCGACAGCTACAAAAGCGCGCAGAGCCACATCAACGGCATTCTGGGTAGCCTCGCCAGCGGCAAAGACACGCTGATCAAGGACAATGCCGCCATCGACGTAGAGCGCCAGAATATGTGGGCGACGATGGGCAAGCTGGAGCAGATGATCCACATCAGCAAGACGATGGACGCCCGCCTCGAAACCCGCGCGCTGGAACTGGACGCGACGGACCCGGCCAAAGCAAAGGCGATCCGTGATACTGCGCTGTTTTATGTGCGGCAGCGGACGCAGGACTTGCTCACGCAGATGGCGGTCACGGTGCAGGGCTATCTCGCGCTCGATCTGGTGAAGAAGAACAATGTCGAGCTGGTGAAGGGCGTCGACCGCGCCAGCACCACGACGGTTGCGGCGCTGCGCACGGCAGTGACCGTGGCGCAGGCGCTGGTCGGACAGCGGCTGGTGCTGGAACAGATCACCGCGCTTAACACGACGACCGCCAACATGATCGATTCGACGGGCAATCTGCTGAAGACGCAGACCGCTGCGATCCACGAACAGGCCGCGTCCAGCACCATCCCCATCGAAACGCTGCAACGCGCATTCCAGAATATCTACGACACAATGGACAGCATCGACACGTTCAAGGCCAAGGCACTGGAATCGATGAAGACGACCGTCACCACCCTGTCGAGCGAAGTCGAAAAGTCCAAAGGCTATATCGCCCGCGCCGAAGGTCAGGCGCAGGCACAAGCGAGCGGCGGGTCAGCGTCCAATCCCTTGTTGAGCGCGATTGAGGCGTAAGTGACGACCGTGTCGATAGCGTGCCTCCTTCGCCGTTCTGAGGACGGATTGTAATGACTCGGTCGAACCAAGTCCTTGCCGATGCGGAAGCCGTCCTCAACCGCACGTCGGACCGCTATCGCAGCCTGTCATCCCGCGCCCGCCAGCGGCGCAATGCCGCAGCGATCCGGAAATTCAAACGCATCGTCGCGGCCGTCCTGACCGTAGTCATTGGCGCGGCGGTCGTCGGCTGGTTCATTCCCCTTGGCACCAGCGGCATCATGATCGTCCTTGCGCTGATCCTGGCGGCCATCCTGCTATTCGGCATGGTCCCCGGCGAACCGCAGGTAAAGACCGAGAAGCTGGCGGAGACCGACCTCAAAGCCCTCCCGCTCCAGACCGAAATCTGGCTCGACAATCAACGCAAGGCACTGCCTGCACCCGCTGTCCAGTTGATCGATAGCATCGGCGTACGCCTGGAAACACTTGCTCCCCAGCTCGCCACCCTCAACCCTCAGGAACCCGCGGCACTCGAAGTGCGGCGCCTGCTGTCCGATCATCTACCCGAACTTGTCACCGGCTACCGCAACGTTCCCGAACCGATGCGGCGGCAGGAACGCAATGGCCGCATCCCCGAAAAGCAATTGATCGAAGGGCTGGGCGTCATCGACAGTGAGATCGACCGGATGACCGAGCAACTGGCTGCGGGCAATCTTGATAGCCTGTCGACGCATACGCGCTTTCTGGAGCTTAAATATCAGGAAGCCAAGCAACTGGGCACGCCGGAGTCCGGCCAGTAGCGTATAGCGTTCCTCCGCCGTTCGTCAGGCGCCCTCTATGATTCACCTGACGATGATATTGGTCGATTTGCTGACGGGTTTGATCGAAGCGGGCGGTTGGGCGCTGCTGATCGTCGGCACGATTATTGCGGGCGCATTGGCGCTGATATGGGGTGCGATGGGGCTGTTGCGAAAGATGCGCTAAGTACGGTGCCATTGCTTATCAGATGGAGGCACCCAGCACCGCGATCATTGCGAAGGCGAACTTTGGCGAGAGACGTGGCGCTGCTGCCCCGTATGTGGCTTCACCAAAGATACTGCTAAAGCGACCACTCCGCCGTCAGCCAGGATTTTTGCGTATCGGTGGCAAAGCTATCCGCATGATAACGCGCCCAGCGCGCGGAAAGCGTGGTTTGGCCGAAACTGGCTGATACGAGAAGGTTAAGCTCATCACCGTAATGCCGAACGCGCCGATCGCTTTCAAAACGGTGCCAGCTCGCAAGCATGTTTAAGCCGCTGACCCTGCCATTCTTCTTCCGTCCGGCACCGACAGTGACGTAGAGATCGCGCACACCATCAGGCGGCGTTGTCGTGAAACGATCGGTCCACCCCTGGAACTTGAACAGCGACGCATAGGGCGTCTGAAAACTCGTAAGGGCAACGCCGTCATCCGCGCTGAGCACTTCATAACCCACGGTTGCGGTGACTATGGAACTACTAAGCGACCCTTCGGCAAGGTAGTAATGTGCCGTGTAGGCATTCGGATTCCGATGGTAAGCGCTCTGCCGCGCCCAACTGGCAACATAACCCAGCTTGAGGCCTGGTTTAACGGTGACAGCACCGGCAAAGCGGGCACCATAGGTCTGGCTCGACAGCCGAAAGGACTGTGTTGCCGCTTCATCGGCATCGACGACATAGGCGAAGCCGGTGAGCGTTCCGACCGGCGTGGCATAGCCAAGCAGCGCGAACAGGTTGTTGCCCGATATGGCCTGCTGCTTGGCGCCGCGACCGTTGATACCATTGACCGTCCGCACGCTCCAGACATAGCTTATATCGGCGGTTAGTTTGGGCAGGCCTGACCATGTCACATGCACGGCGTCATAGGTCTGCTCATTCTGACGGAATGCAGCCGACCCGACAAAACGCTGGTCAGCGAGTTCGAGAAGCTGGCGGCCGACCGTGACCGAACCCTGGCCGGGAAGCACATAGCTGAGCTGCGCGCGATTGATCTCGATATTCTGGGGATCGCCAACCGTCGGGTACGCCGAATTGCCATGCACACCGTCAAAATACCGCCTGCCAATGGCCAGTGTCGCCTCACTCTCGATAAGCGCCGAAAGCCGGTCGCGCGTGATGCTTACGCCGGTGCGGATACGGGCGGTGATGGCGTCAGCATCAGCGGGATTAGGGGCTTGATCAACCGATTCGTAGCGCAGTCGCGCGTCGGCTAGCGGCTTCATCACTACCGTCTGTGCGTTTACCTTGGGGCTGCATAACAAAGCGCCGCCAAGCACCACAACCGATAATAAGCGTGATATCATAGGTCCCCCGGATACCGCCGTCGCAATTAAAGCGAAGCCCGTCGGCACCGCACGGTGCCGACGGGCCGCTCAACTTCGCCTAGAACGAGGTCCAGTCGCCATCGGCGTCCGCCATTTCAGGATCAGCCGCTGCAGGAAGCGGCTTGACGGGCGCAACATAAGCCTTCGCAGCGGGCTTGGGGCTCTTGGCTACCGGCACTTTCTTAACAGGGGCGGCAGCCTTACCGACGTTGAACCTGGTGGCCTGTTCAGTCAGTCCGTTGACCTCGCTTGCCAGGTTGCGGGCAGCAGCGGAGGTCTCCTCTACCATCGCGGCATTCTGCTGCGTGGAACTGTCCATAGTAACGATCGCCGCAGAAATCTCAGCGATAGCGACTGACTGCGCTTGATTGTCAGCAGCCATTGTTTCGAGCAATTCGTGCACTTGGCCAACATCGCTCGTAATTGTAGTCAGTGCACCATCGACCTTTACCACCGCCTGAACAGCAACAACGATGTCCGTCTGGGTTACCGTCAACTGATCGCGCGCCCGCTTTGCCTCTTCTTCAGCGCGCATAGCCAGCGCACTTACCAAATCTGCCACCACCGCGAAGCCACGGCCTGCATCGCCGGCACGCCCCGCCTCAACGGCGGCATTCATGGCGAGCACCCGGGTCTGGAACGCGATCTTGTCGAGCCCTTCAATGACGCTATCAATGCCTTTGGCGCTGTCCGATACCCGCTCCATTGCCTGAACCGCCTCGTCAGCAACCGCGCGGCCATCGCCTACGGTGACGATTGCCTGATCTGCACGTTCCACGGTCTGCGATGCGGCGGTGGCGCTGGCTTTCAGGCGGCTATCGATCTGGGTAATAGCGGCCGCTGTCTCTTCGAGAGAGGCTGCATTGCTTTCTGTGCGTCGTGCCAAATCTTCCGAGGCCTGGGCAATTTCGCTTGAACCGGTCTGGATCGCTGCTGCGCTGTCCCCAACGTTGCTGATCAATTCGCGCAGATTGTCCAGTGCCTCATTGAAATTGCTTTTCAGGACGGCGTAGTCGCCCGAAAACTCTGCCTTTATGGCCGTCGTCAGGTCGCCGCCCGACAGTTCCGAAAGGTGATGCGAGATGGTATCTACGACCATCTTCTGCTCAGCATCGGCCTGTGCCTTGATTTTGTCGGCGGCGTCTTTCGCAATGCCATTTTCGCGGAACACGAGGACCGCCTGGGCCATAGCACCGACTTCGTCACCGCGCTCGACTCCGGCAACGTCTTTGCGATAGTCCCCGGCTGCGATTTCGCCCATCAATGACTGAAGGCGCGAGAGCGGGCCGGTGATCCCAATCCGGGTGACAACGACTGCCAATCCTATACCGCCCAGGACGCCGGCCAGGCCAAGTGCGAGCATCCGGAATGACGTCGCATCGGCGTTGGCGGATAGCTTAACCGATGTGGCGTTTGCAAGATCGGTGCGTGCGCTGTTGAATGCAGCCAAGCCCTTGTAATAGGTAATCATCTCCGCGTCGGCGCGCGCGAGCAATGTCTTGGCTTCGTCATTTCGGTTGGCCAAGCCGTACTCCATGGCCTTCGTGACGAGATCGTGAATCCCCTCTAACTGGTGGGCAAACGGTGTCAGGCTTGCGGATGTGCCAGGCTCTGCGGCGATGACTTCCGCGAGATTCTTCTTGGCGGCTTCGAAAGAAGCCTCCCCTTCCTTCGCTGCAATACGCGCTGTCTTGCTGTTGCCATCGTAAGCCAGCGTGCGGTAAGCCGCGTAAAGCATGTCGGCGGTGTTGCGGTTGGCCCGTACCAACTTCGTTGTTCCTTGCTGCGAAGCAACAAGGTCCGAATATGTCCTGTCTATCGCAGACATTTGACGTGATCCGTCCCACGCGATCGAGAGCGTGATGGCACCCAACAGGGTCAATAGTGATATGATCTTTGTGGATATCTTCGCATTCTGCAAAATCTTCATTTATCAATCCTGACAGCGTAGCAATTCCCGGGACCCGACGTCCGGAAGTAGGTAATCCCCATTATAGGTCGCCTTGGCTGACGGTGGTGCTTGACTTATCAATTTTCCCGGCCGCTCGAACAGAAACGCTGCGTCGGATTGCGCGGATTAGGTGGGTTTTGTCGCGATCGGGGATGGGTTCGTTCTGGGTGGTCTCGAAGCTGTCTTCGATGGGCCAGGGGTGGCCTTTAACGGCGACCAGTGCGGGGGTGCCGGTAGAGAGGGCGGGCACCATTTGTGAACAAGGCGAGCTTACCGGCGCCGATATTGCGACGGATCAGGAAGCGCGATCGAGAAACGCATGACCACCAGCCGATCTGGTATATCGGCGTACGACGCCACAAAATAGCCTATTGCCGCCAAGGTCCCGGACCCGCTGTGCATGCCCGATGCAACTGTCGGATAATGGTCGACATTGGCAATGTCGGTGTCCCAAACAAAAAGGGGCGGGCCAATGGCCCACCCCTTTCGGCACGACGAAGTGCTTCGCACTTAGAAGTGGAAGATCACACCAGCCATCGGACGGATGCTGTCGAAATCATAGGTTTCCGCCTGCAGACGCAGACGAATGCCGGAATTGCCGGTCACGCCGCCAAGACCGATGTCCTTGGGGCCTACTTCGACGCCAAGACCGTAGATCCAGTCCTTCTGGTCGCTATAAGCGCGACGGCCGTTGACCCACTGGTAACCGGCCGATGCGAAGATCATGCCGCTTTCGCCAGCGCGTGCACCGACGCGGCCACGAACGCCATATTCCCAATCGATGTCGTTGAAGCCCTTGGTGGCATTACCTTCTGCACCGACGAAAACCGGGCCGAGTGGAATGTTCACACCGGCAACGCCGCTGACGAGGCCACCGTTCATTTTGCCACCGCGGGGCGAACCGAATTCGCTGTCGCGATCGAACGAGTGATAGCCGCCAAGCACACCGACATAAGGCTCAAGGCCGAATGCGTCCGTGCCATCGGGGGCGGTTTCCTGCGCCATTGCAGCGGAGGGGAGCAGCGCGATCGCTGCGGCGGCCAATAGAAACTTTTTCATACAAAACTCCAAGCGAACTTCCCGCTTTTTCTTGAGCGGTCGCACGACTAAACTGCCTTCACGCCGGGTTGTTGCATCGCAACAGAGATAAACAAGGAACTGTCGCAAAAATGCAACAGACGCTTGGCGGTTGCCCAACCGCTTAGAACATATCTGTTTTTTGGAGATGGCAAGCTGTGCCGGCTGGATGCCCCGCGAGGATTCGAACCTCGATTGGCGGAGTCAGAATCCGCTGTCTTACCATTAGACGACGGGGCATCATGCCCAAGGCGCCCCCCATGGCGGGTCGGCGACCGGAGTGCGGCAAATAAGCAGGTGCCCCCGGCCTGTCAATGACGGGATTTTGGAACCGGCCGTCGCAGCACCTTCCTGGATTGGAACAATGATGGGCGCGTGATGCAAATGCACAAACTTGCGCTTTGCCGCGTCCGCCCTTACTCTTGTTCCCAAGTACCGGTGCCTGTCGCGGCGCACGGAAAACATAACAGTGAGTTTATGGCCATGGTGCAGCGTAGCCGCCCATCGCCGCAGCCAGCGCCAAACCCCGCACACAAGGGCATGGGCGTCCCTGTGGCATCGTCCACCGCCGTCCCGACGGTGCCCTCGTCGATCAGCGCGAGCGATATGTCGCGAGCGGTCACGGGAAGCCGCTGGCCTAGCCGAAAATCCTATGCGGCGATCGATCTGGGCACCAACAACTGCCGCCTGCTGATCGCCAAGCCTTCCGCCGACGGATTCATCGTCGTCGATGCATTTTCCCGTATCGTACGTCTGGGTGAAGGTTTGGCGGCAAGCGGCCGCATCAGCGATGTCGCCATAGAACGCGCTATCGCCGCCCTGTCGATCTGTGCGGAAAAGCTGCGCCGTCGCCATGTGACTCTCGCGCGCTCGGTCGCTACCGAAGCATGCCGCCGTGCCGTCAACGGCCCTGCATTTATTGAACGGGTCTATCGTGAAACCGGCATCGCGCTCGATATTATCACCGCCGAGGAAGAGGCACGGCTGGCTGTATTGGGCTGCCATGCACTGTTGGAACCGGGCGAAGGCCCGGCGCTCATCTTCGACATCGGTGGCGGGTCCACCGAATTGGTACTGGTCGATACCGAAGGCCCGGCACCACGGATTCTCGATTGGCAGAGCGCGCCGTGGGGCGTCGTATCGCTGACCGAGTCGGAACAATTCGATCCGGACGATCTGGACGCGCGGCTGGCCGCTTATGCAGGGATGCGGCAAAGGGTGGCTGACGCTTTTGCCACATTCGCTGCGCGTCTACCTAAACAGCGCGGCTCCGTCCGCCTGCTCGGTACGTCCGGCACAGTCACCACATTGGCCAGTCTCCACCTCGAACTCCCGCGCTACGATCGTGCCGCCATCGACGGGTTGATCGTACCATCGGCGTCCATGCGTGACATATCCGGGCGGCTGGCCGCGATGGCGATTACCGACCGGCGACTGCTGCCTTGCATAGGGTCGGAACGCGCCGATCTGGTAGTCGCAGGCTGTGCTATACTGGAAAGTATCCTCGACATCTGGCCCGCAGAGCGGCTCGGCGTTGCGGATCGCGGCATTCGCGAAGGCATATTGCGCGGCCTGATGGACCGCGACGTTATCCCCAGCCAAAGGGCAGGATCATGACAAGAGGCACCGGCGTAGGCCATATCCGCGTCAAGACAGCCAAGAAGCGGACCGCGCAATCGACGCGCTGGCTCGAGCGCCAGTTGAACGACCCCTATGTCCATGCCGCACGCGCGCAGGGATGGCGCAGCCGCGCCGCCTTCAAACTGATCGAACTGGACGAAAAATTCCATTTCGTGAAGCAGGCACGCCACGTCATCGACCTTGGCGTCGCGCCGGGCGGTTGGGCGCAAGTGGTGCGCAAACTCTCACCCAAAGCGCGCGTCGTCGGCATCGACTTGCTCCCTACGGATGAGATCGAAGGCGTGACCCTGCTCGAAATGGACTTCATGGACGACAAGGCGTCAGGCGTGCTGTGCGCGGAACTTGGCGATGCGCCCGATCTTGTGCTTTCGGACATGGCGGCCAACACCGTGGGCCATACCCAAACCGACCATTTGCGCACGATGGGTCTGGTAGAGGCAGCGGCCTATTTCGCCATCGAAACGCTGAAACCCGGCGGCGTCTTCGTGGCCAAGGTGTTCGCAGGTGGCACCGACCGCGAATTGCTGGCCGTGCTCAAAAAGCACTTCACCACGGTCAAGCACGCCAAGCCCCCCGCCAGCCGCAAGGGATCGAGCGAATGGTATGTCGTCGCGCAGGGGTTCAAGGGGAATAATGAACCGGCAAGCTAGTCAGAATCGCCGCGCTACTCCGAAATACAGTCGCGCATCCGGGCTGCTGTGATTGAGACCTAAGGCACTACCGACGTCAAGTTGCCACGCATCCACGGGTTGCCATGCCAGCGCAGCAGCCGCGAGCAATTCGGTGCTGTGGCCCGACGGATCGTCGTCACGAAACGCCGACAGTTCAAGCGCGGCATTCACAGCTTCTGAAAGATCGACGCCGATCCCCGCTACGCTGCCATAAGCCAAATGGCGTCCGCTGCGATCCTCATCGACGGCAGCATCGATTTCCGGAGAGAGTTGGAGCGATACGCCCTCGGCAATATCGGTGCTGATCGGCACGATTACACCAGCGCCCCAGTCGCCTGCGCCAATCGCTGCTCCACCTGCAGGCAACGTTACGAACGGCTGCACCGCCGCCGACAAACCGGATCCATCCGGGTTCGCAACGCTTCTTTTATACGCCAGCAACACGTCCCCCGTGCCGCTGGACCGATTCACCGACGTCCCTGCCCGGTCCCGCTGATGCCCATAGGCTGTCCAGCCAATTTCGATTTCGCTCTGCGTATCGATACCATAGCGCAGCAGCATGTCGCCGACGATCACTCTATCGGATTGCATGTCGCCATCACGATCGCGGGTCCAGTCACCAACCCCAACTTCGGCGAGAGTGTGGCCCTTGTCGACGATACAGGGTGGTGTCCCCAGCCCAGGTCGCGTCGGGCAAAGCGGACGCAAGTCCTGCGCAATTGCCGGTATTGCAAATGCCACCCCGAGCACAAGAAAAACGGCACGCTTCACGCTATTTCCCTCGCGCAGTCGCCACCGCGGCCTTCAGCGTATCTAAGCCCACAGCACCGTTCAGTACCTGATTGCCGATCACGAAAGTAGGCGTGCCGCTTGCCTGCAACGTCTGCGCGAGACGGATATTGGACTCCACCTCGGCATTGTACTTCGTCGATACCATCGCTGCCTCGGCCGCCTTGCGGTCGATCCCCACCTGCGCCGCCGCCCCGAAGATCGAATCGCGTGTTACCTTGCCCGCACCGTAAAGCGCGCGGTGGAATGGCATGTACTGCCCCTTCTCGGCGGCGAGCAGCGATACCTTTGCCGCATCCGCGCTCTGCTCCGACAGGATCGGCAGTTCGCGGTACACGACCTTCAGATTGCTGTCCTGCGCCACCAGCTTGGCAATTTCAGGCAAAGTCGCGCGACAATATCCGCAGGCATAATCGAAAAACTCGACTAGCACGACATCGCCCTTAGCCGCGCCTTCCCACGCTCCGGCATAGGGCGTCTCGATGACCGAACGATTCTGGTCGATCACCGCGCCCATTCGCTTGGAGGCCAGCTTTTCCATCGCCTGCGGCAGTATTTCGGGATGCTCCAAGATGTAGTCGCGCACGATTGCTTCTATGGCCGCCCGATCCTTGGTATCCACCGCAGCAGCCGGGGCCGCGCTTTGCAAAAAGAAAGCCGCGACCGCTGCCGCCGCGACAAAGGACGTTCCACCCAGCATCATCTGTATCTTTCCATTCTTAATTGCGGCTCCAAAGCTCGCCGGGGTGTCGCTCATCGTTTTTTCCTGCCTTGCGATTCGACCGCAGCGCGCGATGCCATGGAGATGTCCTGCGCGCGCAACCAGTCCGCGGTGCCTTCCTTCAATCCCTGCATCGCTGCGTCGGCGCTACGCAGGGCAAGGCCGTCCTGACCCTGCATCGAATAGCGTTCCGCCGTCGCCAGCGCCGCGCGAGGAATATCCCCCCGCCGTTCATACACCACGCCAAGCTGATACCAGGCGAAGGGGTTTTCGCGGTCGCGCGCAACAGCGGTGCGCAACACCTTCTCTGCCTCGTCGAAATTCTTCTCATCCTCGGTCGCGATTAGCGCATGGCCCAGCAGCACCGCGATCAGCGGCTGGTTACCCGACCCGGCGACCGCTTCGCGCAACGGTGCAATCGCTTCGGCTGGGCGCCCGCTTTCCAGCAGCACCTGTCCCTTCAGCTCCAGAAAATACGGATCGTGCGGCTGCGCGGCCAGCAACGCGGCCACTTCCGACAAGGCTTTTTCCGGATAAGCGCTTTTATGCCAGGCATAGGCGCGCGCATAATGGCCGGGGATCGACTGATCGGTTTCGGGATAAGTTCGCAACGTCTGCGACGGGTCGGACACGAAGCCGACGAGCTTTGCCTTCACCCGCTCGAACTTCCGTTCGAGCACAGGGTCGACCGGCTTCTTCCACGCCGGGTCTTTTTCATAGACGTTGGTGAGCACCGCAATTCGCTCGCCGGACAGTGGATGGGTCCGTCCGTAACTGTCGTCCTGCGGTATTGCCAGGCGATACTCCTGATTCTGCAGCTTCTTGAAGAACTCCAGGCTGCCCTGCCCGCTTATGCCCGCCGCGCCCAGATAACGTGCACCGGCCAGATCGGCGGAGCTTTCCTGGGTGCGGGAAAAAGCGAGATATTTGCCCATCGCCGCCTGCTGACCGGCGCCCATGATGCCCATACCCGCTTCGCCTGCGCCCGCCGCGATAGCGGCTGCGCCGAGTACCAGGCTGAGCAGCGTGATATTGGTCGCCGCCTTAGCGCCATCGGCCCCGGTGATAACATGCCCACCTTCGATGTGGCCAAGCTCATGTGCGACGACGCCCTGCACCTGATTGACGTTGTCTGCGGCGGCAATCAGCCCGCTATGTATCCATACATATTGCCCGCCAGCGACGAAGGCGTTGATTTCCTTGTCGTTAATCAACAGGACCTGGACATTGCGCGGTTCCATGCTCGCAGCCTTCACCAGAGGGCCGGAGATGTCATTGAGCAACGCTTCGGTCTCCGCATCGCGCAATATCTGCTGTGCGACCGCCGGACGGACCAGCAAGGCGCAGGACAACAGCAACGCGACACACAGGCGCATCATTGCGCGAACGGCAGGGGCAGGAGCCATGGCGATGCTATGGGCGAAGTTGCGCTCAGGTTCAATGGCGAGAGGATAAGGCTCGTGCCTAGCAGGCGAGCCCATCTTCATTGCGGGCGCTTTCAGCATGACGACCGAATACAGCCTTTATCAGCGCACTAGTCCGGCGGCACGAAGCGCGTCTTCGATGACTTTCTGCACGCCCCCTTTGGTCCTGGAGCTCATCGGGCGGTCCAACGGTGCATCGACTGACCGCAGACTGGCAATGGGGGAAGCCGTGGTAGACGCACGCTCTTCAAGTAAGCTCCATGAGGCTGCGATGTGCCGCGTCGAGGAAATCCCCACATCCAGCATATACGGCATGGCTACGCCGCATGCGTCTGCGCCGGTCGTGGCCAAGGGGGTGCCGTGGCCCATATTGCCGATCCTGAAATCCTCCACGACCGCGCGACCGTCCGAATTCTTCCAGACGCGATGGGAATGTCCGGCAATCGCATTCGTGGTGGCAGGTGTGGCGTCAACGCCATGGACCGAAATCCATTGCGCGAGGATCGCGTCCGCATTGGCGCTATTGACGGTGGCGTCGGCGGTTCCGTGCCAGACGGCAATGCGTGGCCAGGGACCGGCGTGACCAGATGCCTTGCGCACCTGATCGCCCAGATCCTTGCCATCCGTTGTCTTTGGCGAACGCATAGCTTCAAGAGCCTGCGGCACATTGGCAGCGGCGCCATGTGGAAGACCCGCAATAATCGCTCCTCCTGCGAAAACCTCGGGATAGGTCGCCAGCATGATGGATGCCATCGCGCCGCCCGCCGACAGCCCGGTAACGAAAATGCTAGTCGGATCGATGCCATGGGCTTTGACCATTGCCTCGATCATTTGACGAATCGAGAGCGCTTCGCCATGATCGCGCCTGTTGTCCGCCGGTGAGAACCAGTTGAAACAGAGATTAGGATTGTTCGATCGTTTCTGCTCTGGAAAGAGCAAGGCAAACCCATGTTTGTCGGCCAGTTGCGACCATCCGGATCCGTGATCATATCCATCGGCGGACTGTGTGCAGCCATGCAGGACGACAACCAATGCCGGCCTCTTGGCCAGACTCACGGGAACATGCATCTTCGCGCCCAAAGCTCCAGGATTTGTGCCAAAGCCCTCAAGCGTCTGCAGTTTTTTGGTTACTTTATCGCCGCTGAGCGGCGCGACGGCGGCTCGCAGAGCGGCGAGTTGGGCAATGGTGCTGGATAGCTTCTTCATGCGATTATCTCCGGTCCTGAAGAACCGCCGGCTAGGCGCTCCGTCCAGTGCTGCTTTCTTTGCTGCACTGCACAATATGGCTCTCCGAAGCTAACCGACAAGTCCTAACTGGAAATTTCGCTGATTTTACAAAGCCCCACACATCCGACGTTTTCAGCTCACTTGCGATAGTCGTCGATCTCGATGCCGTGGCGGTTGAGCTTATCGTAAAAGGTCTTTCGAGGTAGCTCCAGTTCCGCCATTGCCGATCGGGCGTCTCCCTGTACGCGCTCCAGAACCCGACGTATCACTGCCGCTTCAAACTGTTCCACTTGCTGGGCGAGCGCCATTTGGCTTTCGGCGGATGCCACGTCCGCGTGCATCCCAAGCACCGCGCGCTTTGCAAAATTGGCCAGTTCACGAACATTGCCCGGCCAATCGTGATCGGCAAGATACGCACGTATGTCCGGTCCGATCCGTGGCACTTCCCGCTTCATCTGATCCGCGGCCTGATGCAGCAGATATCCGAACAACAACGGGATATCTGCGCGACGTTCCCGCAAGGGCGGGATACGCAATCTCACCATATCGAGCCGATAGAGAAGATCGGCGCGAAAGCGCCCTTCGGCGACGCTGGCATCGATCCCCGGTTTAGTCGCGGCGACAACACGCAGATCCACGGCGAGCGGTTGCTCGGCCCCCACCGGCATGACTTCGCGCTCTTCCAGGACACGCAGCAATGCACCTTGCAGCCAAGCAGGACTGCTTTCGATCTCTGGTTGCGACTTTCTACCTGACATCATTGCTGTTCGTTATCGTAGTGCTTGGCACAGTTGCCAGATTGACCGGCTTCTCCATCTTCAAACTGCTGCGCTATCTCAAGGCCGAACTTCTGCTGGTGCTGGGAACGTCCTCATCCGAAGCAGCCCTTCCCAATCTCATTGAAAAGATGGAGCGGGCAGGTTGCGAGAAGTCTATCGTCGGGCTGGTCGTGCCGACCGGTTACAGCTTCAATCTGGACGGCACCAATATCTACATGACACTGGCCGCGCTCTTCATTGCACAAGCAACCGGGGTCGAGCTCACGCTGGGCCAGGAACTGCTTTTGTTAGGTGTAGCGATGCTCTCGTCCAAAGGTGCAGCGGGTGTGACGGGCGCGGGCTTCATCACGCTGGCCGCAACGCTGTCCATAGTGCCGACCGTGCCGCTGGCAGGCATGGCCCTTATCCTGGGCGTCGACCGCTTCATGAGTGAATGCCGCAGTCTGACTAATTTCATCGGCAACGCCGTCGCCACAATCGTGGTCGCGCGATGGGAAGGCGGACTGGACCGCGAGATGCTCAATGCAGCGCTCGACGGGAAGACAGTGGAACCGGCTGTCACCGCAGCGACGACACCTACGCTGACCGCCGCCTGATTTCATCCTTTCGGAAGCTGCGCGCTGTGCATCAGCGTCCCTTCTGCAACTGATCGGTCCAAACTCATGTTCAAGACACGCCTCCTGTGCGGTGCGGTAACGCTCGTCTGCGCCACGCCAGCCAATGCCCAAACCGCCGACCCAGCGACTTATCCAGCGGCCGCGCAAGGCGATGGCGCGACCGCCAAAGGCTACAATCTATCGCGTTGGGCCGAAGACTGGCGCGCGTATCGCGATCCCACGAAGCGCGACGATGTTCTCGATCGTCTGAAATATCTGCCGCTCGATGACGATGGCGATATTTATCTAACGCTGAGCGGCGAAGCCCGGTTGCGTATGAACCTGACCAGCAATCCCCAACTCGTCGAAAGCCCAGAGCAGCGGCAGGACATCCTCCGCCTTGTAGGCGGCGCGGATCTGCATATCGGTGAGCATCTGCGTTTCTACGGGGAAATTGCCCACGGTCGGCTTTCGGGCAAGAATGTCGGCACGCCGTCCGGATCGTTGCGCAACAGTTTCGTGCGCCAGCAATATTTCGCGGAAGCCAAGGGAAGTGTTGGCGCGGTCGATCTTGGCGTGCGCTACGGTCGGCAGGAATTTACCGATGGTCCCAATCTTTTGATCTCCCAGCGCGACAACAATACCATTCGCTTTGTCCTGAATGGCACCCGTGCCTGGGCGCGGACATCCACAATGCGCGCGACGCTATTCGACTTTGAAACCACCGATCTGGGCAATGGGGGACTGGGCGACGACGTGCCGGACAAGAACCGGCGCTTCAGCGGCATATCTGCCGGGTTCGTGCTGCCAGACCGATGGCTGGGCGGATCGAAGCTCTATTTCGATCCCTTCCTCTGGCGACGGCGCAATCGGGTTGGAACCTGGGGCGGCGTCGTGGCGCCTGCGGTTCGCCATTATGCAGGTGCGCGACTGTGGGGAGATGTGGGACCGGTCGCGCTCGATTGGACATTGGTCCATCAATATGGAAACTTCGGCGACCGGCCGATCCGCGCGTGGCAAGTCTTCGCCGCACAGACGCTACGGCTTGGAACGGACAAGAGCGCGCCGCGTATCGGGATTCATGCCGATTATGGCAGCGGAGGCGGGGGCTATAACAGGGGAACGCTGCGCAACGCCTACGCCCCGTTCGGCAACAACATCTATTTCAGCTACGGCCTGTTCCTGACCGCCACCAACATTAAAGTGATTGCGCCCAACGTCTCGTTTACGCCTATCGACGGTGTACGTGCCAGCCTAGAGTACCAGTTCACATGGCGTGACGATGCGCAGGATGCGGTCTATCGCGCCAACTATACGCCCTATGTCGGAACGGAACGGGTGGCGGGGAAAGCTGTTGCCCAGTTGGCCCGCGCGCAGATCGTGTATTCAATTAGCCCACGGCTAACCCTGACCACACGGGCTGAATATCTCAAATCGCAAGAGGTACTAAAGCGCGCGGGTTACCGTAACTCCGCCTTCCTCGCGACATGGATCAGCTTTCGATTCTGATCCATCCGGGCAGGTTATGTGTCGATTAGCCGTAGACGATCGATACACAACCCGCCGCTTGGGAAGCGACGGCGCGCGCATCCTCCACGGTCTGCCCGGAAGCAAGGGCGACAGCCATCCGTCGATTCACACGCGTGGCGGGCTTACCGAAAATGCGCACGTCGACGTCATGGTCCGCCGCACCAAGAGCAAGGGCATCTGCGACACCCTCGATCCTGAACGTGTCGGCTTCTTGATCCGCCAATATGACTGCAGACGCCGTCGGTCCGTTCAAACGAATATCCGTAATTGGCAGGCCCAGAATTGCGCGAATGTGAAGATCGAATTCCGTCAGGTTCTGCGACATCAGCGTTACCATGCCGGTATCGTGCGGACGTGGCGAAAGTTCGGAAAAAATGACTTCGCTACCCGTCACGAAGAATTCGATGCCGAAAATGCCGTAGCCGCCCAGATTGTCGACGACGGCGCTCGCCATAGTCTGCGCATCGGCCAGAAAGGCGTCCGTCATCGGCGTAGGTTGCCAGCTTTCCTGATAGTCGCCGCGTTCCTGCCGATGACCGATGGGCGGGCAAAACAGCACGCCTTGACGGGTTCGTACCGTAAGCAAGGTAA
Organism: Sphingobium sp. BS19; assembly: GCF_027925545.1. Lineage (NCBI taxonomy): Bacteria > Pseudomonadati > Pseudomonadota > Alphaproteobacteria > Sphingomonadales > Sphingobiaceae > Sphingobium > Sphingobium sp. BS19. The sequence continues at coordinate 189,858 of NZ_BSEF01000007.1, read as the reverse complement.
TTTCATAATCGAAATCGATGAATTCCTCGACGATGACCTTGCGCCGATCCCCCCGCATATTCGCGACCGCATACTCCCAAGCGGCCTCCAATCCTGAGGCATCCTTAACGGTGCTCTGGCCTTTGCCAGACGAGGACATCACGGGTTTTACGACGCATGGAAAACCGGTGTAAGCTGCGCCTTCCCGCATCTGCTCCCATGTATCGGCATAGCGATAGCGCGCCGTGCGCAGCCCGAGCTCGACGGCAGCCAGATCACGGATGCGGTCGCGATTCATTGTCATGAACGCGGCGCGCGCCGACGGCACGACAGTAAACCCTTCGGCTTCGACATCCTGCAACACTTCGGTCCGGATCGCTTCCACTTCAGGCACGATATAGTCGGGTTTATGCCGCATGATCGTGGCCCGAAGCGCATCGGCATCAAGCATGGAAAAGACTTCGCGTTCGTCCGCGACCTGCATTGCGGGCGCGTCGTCATAGGCATCGCAGGCAATGACGTAACAGCCGAGCCGCTTGGCAGAAATCGTAAATTCTTTGCCCAGCTCACCTGAGCCAAGCAGCAGAAGTTTTGCAGTGGGGGTCATATCAATGCTCCGGGCGCGATGGTGCAGATCGCATTACAAGGGTGGCAATGCCCAGTCTATCGGCGGTGCGCCATGCGATTCCAGAAAGGCGTTGGCCTTTGAAAACGGACGGCTTCCCAGAAAGCCGTTGTGCGCGGACAAAGGGGAAGGGTGCGCGGATTTGATCACCAGATGCCGTCCGCCCTTGTCGATGCTGTCGACGAACGCCGCTTTCTTCTGGGCGTAGGCGCCCCACAGCATGAAGACGACGGGATCGGGTTTAGCGTTAACCAGCCGGATCACGGCATCGGTAAACCGTTCCCAACCTTTGCCCTGATGCGAGGCGGCTTGCGCCCTTTCCACCGTCAGGACGCTGTTGAGAAGGAGCACGCCCTGTTGTGCCCAATGCTCCAGAAACCCGTGGCGCGGCGGCGCGATACCGAGATCGCTTTGCAATTCCTTGTAGATGTTCACCAATGACGGTGGCGTGCGAACCCCCGGTTGTACACTGAAGGCAAGGCCATGCGCCTGTCCCGGTCCATGATAGGGATCCTGTCCAAGAATCACCACCCGCACCTGATCCAGCGTGGTCAGGTCGAGGGCGCGAAAATACTCGCTGCCCTTTGGAAATATGTGCTTCCCCGCCCCTTTTTCCGCCAACAGAAATTGGCGCAGTGCCAACATATACGGCTCGTCAAACTCATTCGCGAGTGGGACTTTCCAACTGTCATGCAGCTTCACGGTATCGCTCATATATTTCTCCTGCCCTTGTTGCTTTGGCTGGGCGAGAAAGCACATGTCAATGCGCGGCCATCCACTCATCGGCTTATTGCATGTGGTTGGTCGAAACAGGCTTATCACCCGCTTCTTTAAGGCATAGCTTCGAAGCAGGAGACGATGTCACGAGATGAAGCATTACCGAACTTTTCGGGATTTCTGGCCTTTTTACCTTCAGGAGCACGCGCGTCCCATGACGCGAGGGCTGCACTATGTCGGCACCAGCCTTTCCATTGGATTGGGATTGTTTGCTGTGGCAGAAAGCCGCTTTTGGCCTTTGGTCGCTTTGCCAGTCGCTGGCTATGGTTTCGCCTGGATCTCCCACCTGATAATCGAACATAATCGGCCAGCGACCTTTCATTATCCCTTATGGTCGCTCGCAGCAGATTTTAAGATGTGGTTCCGGTTTGTAACGGGTCGCCTGAGCGGGGATCTGACCCGCGCCGGCATCCGTGCGGATGGAACAATCGACCCCCGTTTTCGTCTTTAACTGCTATTTCCTTGACCCCTTCGGCTGCCATGTAAAAAGGGCGGGATGACCCTTACGGCTACCTTCGCGCCTTTGCCGAACCTCGATGATCTGGGCGAAATATGGCAGGCGCTCGAAGCGCGTTCAGCACCAGACGAGCGTAGCAGCTTTTTCCTAGGCTGGACATGGATGCGCAGTTGGCTTTCCACCACCGGCGCAACGCCCGAGCTATTGAGCGTGCAGGCAGATGGAGCAGATGTCGCGCTGGCCTTGGTCGGTCGGGCGATGGCGCCGCGTTTGCTGGGGCCTGTCGCAACATTGGCCCTCAATCAGGCGGGGGTCGCTGCGCAGGATCGCGGCTTTATAGAATATAACGGGCTTTTGAAGGCCGCGGATGCACCCGAAGGTGTTGAGGCAGTTGCAATGACAGCCCTGCAAGCGCGCAACGACTGGCGGGCGTTGCAGATTGCCGGTGTCGAAACAAATTCGCTTTTACTGGCATCTGGTCAATTTCGTCGCCGATCGCGGTTCGATGTTTCGCCTGCGTACTTCATCGACCTGGCCTCTGTACGCGATGCGCAGGGGGACTATCTGTCGTTGCTCAGCGCCAATACGCGCAGTCAGATCAAACGTTCGGCCAAGGATTATGGCAATGTGCAGCTCACCCTTGAAGTGGCACCTGACGAGACGACGGCAACCTCTTGGCTGGCCGAAATGCAGTCGCTCAACGCGGGGCGGCATGCCGATAATGCATGGGATGACCTCGGTTTCCGCGCATTTGCCGAGGCACTGGTGGCGCGCGGTCTGGCGACAGGAGAAGTCGAATTGCTGCGGATTAGTTCCGGTGATGCCCTGCTCGGCTATCTCCTGAACTTCGTCTATCGCGGGCGCGCCATGAACTACCAGTCGGCTTTTGCCCCGCCGATTACCAGCAAGGCAAAACCAGGCCTGATGTGCCACGCCGCCGCGGTGACCCGTTATGTCGATGCAGGACTGCACCTATATTCGCTGCTGGCGGGCAAGGATCGCTACAAGCAGAGCCTGGCGACCGGACACGAGACGCTGGAATGGTGGCTGCTCGAACGTTTCGCGCCGCGGCTGGAGGCTGAGGCTCTGCTCCGCAGGATGCTTAAACGGCCAGCTTCCGCATGATGCGGTAAAGCAGGCGGTGAAAGCCCTGGGCTTCGGGTTTTGAAGTGACCGTAATCGTCGGCAAGCCACGACGGCGTAAAATTGCATTCAGACTATGCAACTCCCCTTCGGCGATGCTGCGGAGGGACCGCCAGGTAATGGAAAAGCTGACCGATACCGTCGAACCATTGTTCACGAAATGCGGGGCTTTCACCGGCACGTGGATCGCGTCGCCAGCCAGCAGTTTCACCGCATGCCCCTTTGCTACAAACGCCGCATCCCATGCCAGATTTCGATGCCCGCCAGCGTGAAAGCCTTCGCTTTGCTGAGCAGGCACCAAAGCAGGGTCTCCAGCGGGAAAGACAGTCATCGTCTTTTCCCCTTCGATCTGGAGGAGGATATTATGTTCAGGATCGATGTGGAAAGGCGTCACGCTATCGGGGGAAGACAGGAAGATGAAAGCTTCACGGTGCAGCATCGGCCCTGTTCGGCGTTCTACGATAGGCAGGAGTTCAGCGAGCGCCGCATCCAGCATGGCCGCATATTCCGGGTCGCATTCGACATTCTTCAAGACGACCCAACTGCCATTGGTGTCGATGGTGCGGACAGTCTCGGACAAAGTCAGACCGTTGGCGGGCGTATCCTCGGGTCGTACGCCGAGCGGCAAATTGCCCAGATTATATTCGACCTGGCGTTCGGGCATCCGCTCCGCAAGCAACGCCAACGCCTCGCGGGAAAATAGCGGATGCCCCGCAAGCTGGTGCGTCAATTTGGTGGATTGATCGGGATAGGCGGCAGCAAAAGCGACGCGCGCCGACTCGCCGAATGCAATCGGTGTTGTGGCAGTTGAACGGTCGATACGATTCTGGACGGACATGGGTGCTGCCTATCTTCCTTTGATGAAGGCGGTGAACCGCTCAAGGGCGTTGGCCATTGTGAAAGCGGCGGCGCGATGGGCGCGTTGCACGCCCGAACCGCGCAGAGCGACACGATACTGCGCGATGCTGCGTCGCTCGCCCCATAAGCTATCTATCATCGCGTGGTCCGGCGCGGCGCAACTGTCCATCCACGAGATGGCCGAACTTGTCTGCACAGCGCGCAGATTATCTATTTCGATCAATACCCCCGGGGAAAAGCGCCCCAATTCCTCATCGATAGCAATCTTGAACGAAAAGGCGCCATCGAGATGACGAAAATTCACCAACATGGCGATGGCGCGATCATCAAGGTCTATACGCAGAAATTCAAGATTGCCGTTCGCCATGGCCGCCGCGGTGGCCGCACGAAAGAATGCGGCGTCATGGGAAGCACAAGACAAAGCCGTCTTTTGGCGCCCCTTCCATCCTGACGATTCCAGCGCAAGAAACTCCGAGCACCAGTGCGACAGGTCTGCAGCGTCTGTCAGCATCCGGCTTTCCACAGCACCCAGATCGGCCAGACGCTTTTGCAGGCGGCGAATTTCCTTGCGCTTTTTTGGCCGAACATTTGCGTCCCAATAGGCTTCCGCCGACAGGTCGGATCGCAAGAGCGCACGGTCGTAGCGGCCGATTTCGCGGAACGGGCGGCCTTGCGTCACACAGACTGCTTCGAGGGCAGCGGCATTGGCTCCCGCGGCGTCGAGCCCGCGTAGATGGAGAAAATGTGGTGCCCAATCCGCACAGTCCAGTTGTCGCAGGAACCCCGCCCATGCGTCTTGCTCCCGCCCCGAACGGATCATTGGCGTGCCAAGAAAACAATGCGCATGCATCCAGTTGGCGACGGTAGCCATGGGTAATCGTCCATGGCGCGTGGTGACCATCACAGGCAATAAGCCGATGAGTAAAATGCCGTCGAAAACCTCGATCAGCCGAACCGACTTACTTTCATCGAGATGATCGAGCGCAGCGCGGAACATGTCCGGCGCATAAAAGGCATTGGGTTCGGCCGCTGCATCGGCCAGCGCAGCCCAGCGCGCATCCTGCGTCTGGCCCGACAGGATCGGCAAGAGGTTGCCCTTTGCGGGCTTCAGGGCGGGGTCGGGCGCCATATCCATAACGCCTGCCTGTATCGGTCAAAGATTAGGGAATGGCTAAAAGCCGACACGTCCCATCATTCTCGTAACGCACAGGCAACGATATTTTCGGGTTTGGGTCGCGCCGCTATTTTGCGGAAACGGGCGAGATAGCCCCCTGCACTGGGGCGCGCGATGACCTGCTCCAGCCGATAGCCGACTGCGGCAAACTCGCAGGCCAGCAGACGGGGCGGCGTGCCATGTTGCTGTGTCGGACGATTGGCGTCGACGACGATGACCTCACCATCTTTCTTGAGTGCCGGATGCAGGTTCCACAGGAAGGCATAGGGTTCCGCGATCTCATGATACATATGCACCATCAGCACGCGGTCGAAGCTATTGGCCGGCAGCTTGGGATCGTCCGATGTCCCCAGCTTGACGCTGACGTTGTTCCAGTCTTCACGGGTCACGCGACGCCCCAGCGCGTCGATGACTTCGGCCAGTATGTCCTGGGCCAGCACGCGCCCGTTCGGCCCGACCCGTTTGGCCAGGCGCACGGTATAATAGCCTTCGCCCGCGCCGATATCGGCGACCGTCATGCCCGGGCGGATGCCCGTCAAATCCATGATGTCTTCCGCTTCGTTGACACGGTCGCGCGCTTCCTCAGTCGACCACCGCGTCGACACGATCGGTGCAACGGGGCGGTCCGCCTTGGGGAAGGCATTCGCAGACGTAGGGCGGTTGGCGTCGCCGGACGCGCTGCAACTGGCCAGCAGCACCATCGAGGCGAGCAGACCAATGCGCATCGTCAATCCACATCCTCAACGACGACCGTTTCGCCGCTCACCTTCTGCGACAGAGCAGCGGCCATATAGGGATCGAGTGCACCGTCGAGCACATCGTCCGGCGCCGTCGAAACGACGCCGGTGCGCAGATCCTTCACCATCTGATAGGGTTGCAACACATAGGAGCGGATCTGATGCCCCCAACCGATATCGGATTTGGACGCATGTTCGGCGCTGGCGGCGGCTTCGCGACGCTGAAGTTCAGCCTCATACATCCGCGCTTTCAGCATGTTCATGGCTTCCGCCTTGTTCTTGTGCTGGCTGCGCTGGTTCTGGCAGGCGACGATGATACCCGTCGGGATATGCGTGATACGAACGGCGGAATCGGTGGTGTTAATGTGCTGCCCGCCTGCGCCGGACGCGCGATAGGTATCGATCTTGAGATCGCCTTCGTTGACTTCAATATCGATATTGTCATCGATCACCGGATAGACCCAGACGGACGAGAAGCTGGTGTGCCGACGCGCAGAGCTGTCATAAGGGCTGATGCGGACAAGCCGATGCACGCCGCTTTCGGTCTTGGCATAGCCATAGGCATTCTCACCTTTGATCAGCAGCGTCGCCGATTTGATGCCTGCTTGTTCACCGCCATGATAATCGACGATCTCGACTTTATATCCACGCCGTTCGGCCCAGCGGACATACATACGCTGGAGCATTTCGGCCCAATCCTGGCTTTCGGTGCCCCCTGCGCCCGCATGGATTTCCAGATAGGTGTCGTTGCCGTCAGCTTCCCCGGCGAGCAGCGCCTTCACCTTGTCCTGATCGGCGCGGTCTGCAAGATCCCTTAGCGACTGGATCGCTTCGGATATCATGGCCTCGTCGCCTTCGGCTTCGGCCATTTCGATGAGCTCGGCGGTGTCGGCCTTTTCGCTGTCGATGGCGCGCGTTGCGTTGATCGCGCTGTCCAGCCGGGTGCGCTCACGCATCACTTCCTGCGCCTTTTTGGGATCGTCCCACAGGCTGGAATCCTCAACGCGCGCGTTCAGCTCGTCCAGACGCCGCAGCGCCCGGTCCCAGTCGAGAAAACGTCGCAGAAGGTCGAGAGCGGCGTCGATACGGTCGATATGTTGCTGCGCTTCGGCGCGCATGTCTGGTCTCCAAAATCAAATTCATTCGTCCGAAGTCATCAAACCCGGATCGGGTAATACTGATGTGCCTTCAATCATCCTAGGACACTAATATATGCCGCCTTGCTGCTGGATAAAGTCGCCATCGTTTCTCGGACGTCCTGCCGCGCTGGCAGCGCGCGCCGCGGCTACCTTTTCCTGCGCATCGACTTCGTCCTTGCGGATCGTCCGGCGGGGTTCGGACTCGGGTTTGAACGCTTCCCAGATAACCGCAGCCTTTGGATCGTCGGTCGGCCATGCACCGTATACGCGCTTGCCCGAGCGGCGGTCGATGCGGACCATGCGGATACCGTTGGGTGCGATAAAGGGTGTCTTGGGCATCTTGGCCAAAATCGGCGCCATCGCCTGTTTCCAGATCGGCGCGGCAATCCGGCCACCCTGTGCATAGCCGCCAAGGCTGCGCGGCGTATCATATCCCAGATAGACGCCTGCGACGAGATCGGGCGATCCGCCGACGAACCACACGTTGGTCGGACCGTTAGTGGTGCCGGTCTTGCCGAACAAAGGCCGGTCGAGATCGCGCAGCACGGTAGCCGTGCCACGCTGAACGACGCCTTCGGTGATGTGGACGACCTGATAAGCGGTCATGGGGTTCATCAACTGCCGACCTTCGGGCGTGAAGCGCGGCATCGATTTGCCGTCCCAGTTCGGCATGTTGCAATTGTCGCAGGGACGCCAACGATCCGGCCAGATCACCTTACCCCGGCGGTCCTGCACATAGTCCATGACCTTGGGGCTGAGCGCGCGGCCGTGATTGACCAGCATGGCATAAGCGTTGGTCAGTTTTTCGACCGTTGTTTCGCCAGCACCCAGAGCGAAGGACAGATAGGGTTGATAATCGCCGATGCCCATCGTCTTAATGGTCTTGACGACGCGCTCCATGCCCGTTTGCGACGCCGCGCGGACCGTCATCAGGTTGCGCGATTGCTCGACGCCCCAGCGCATTGTTTGCGGACCGGCGGAAGCGCCGGAGAAATTCTTAAAGCATTTTTGGCCAAGGCGACCACCCTGATAGACGCAGAACGGGCCATCGACGATGATCGAGGCGGGCGTCATGCCGCTGTCGAGGGCAGCGGCATAGACGAACGGCTTGATCGTGGAGCCGGGTTGCCGCTGCGCTTGTGTCGCGCGGTTATACGCCGACAAGCGCGCGTCGAAGCCGCCCTGAATGGCGTGGATACGACCGCTGCGCGTCTCCTCCACGACCATCGCGCCGGACACTTCGGGCACGTTGCGTAGCATCCAGTTGCCGCCGTTGCGCGCCACTGCGATCAGATCGCCGGGTTTCAGGCCATTGAACGCCGGGCCACCGATGCGCCGATAGGGGGTCTGGGCAGCTTCGCGAGGCAAGATGCCGGTTTCGCCGCCGGAAAAGCCGACACGTGCAGCATTACTATCCCTCGATAAAACCGCGGCAATCCGCCAGTTTTCATAGTCGATCCCGATAGAGCTGGCGGCCATTTCGCGCTGCCAGCCATTGTCGATGTTGATCTTCCCAACGGGGCCGGACCAGCCTTTACCCGCGTCATAGCGCTGCAGCCCGGCGCGCAGAGCGGTTGTCGTGAGCTTCTGCATCTCCGGGTCCATCGGCGTCCGCACCCATAGGCCTCCCGCGTACACGCTGTTCGGGCCATCTTCCGGCTTTTCCCCAAACCGCTGAATCAGACGACGCCGGACTTCCTCGATATAATAGCCGCCTGCCGTGCCGTAAGGCGAGCCATGCGGCGCGACTGTACCGAGATCGGTGGCAACCGCCGCAGCATGTTGCTGCTGCGTAATGAAACCATTGCTCAGCATTTCGCCTAACGCCCAATTGCGCCGTTCCAATGCACGGGCAAGGCCCGTGGGGCTTTCGGGCCGATAGTTGGCCGGTCCCTTGGGCAGAATGGCAAGATACGCCATTTCCGGCAGCGTCAGTTCGCCCACGTCCTTATCGAAATAAGCCTGAGCGGCCGCCTGAACGCCATAGGCATTGCGACCCAGAAAAATCTGATTGAGATACAATTCGAGGATCTGTTGCTTGGTCAGCGCATTTTCGATGCGCCACGCCAGGATCATTTCCTTCACTTTGCGGGTGGGCGAATATTCGTCACCGATCAGCAGGTTCTTGGCAACCTGTTGCGTGATCGTGGAGCCGCCGCGTGCACGTTGGCCGGAGCCGAGCTTGCTGACATAGTCGACCACCGCACCGGCAAATCCGGGAAAATCGACACCATGGTGCGAGAAGAACGTCTTGTCCTCTGCCGCCAGATAGGCCTTGACCAGCATCGGAGGGTAGTCGGCATATTGCAGTTGCACCCGCCGTTCGCGAGCGTAGCTGTGGATCGGCTGGCCATTGATATCGCGCACGATGGTGGGCAACGGCGGCTCATATTGCAGCAAGGTAGCAGCGTCGGGCAGTCCGCGCGCGAAGATCAGCCAGAAGAGCGCAATCGCCAAAAACACGCCGCCCAGGGCATAGCTGGCCAGCCGGAACCAGCGATTGTCCCAGCGCTCGCTCAGCCGTTCCTTCAGACGCGCAAACGCACCGCCCGCATCCCGGCGGACGCGATAGCGGAAGTCCTGATCATCCGGGGGGGTCGGGGCAGCCTCATCCATCGGGAAGAGGCTTTAGGGCGCTAACCCAAAGAGGACAAGGGTGGCCGCATCGGGTTGGCATCAGGGCGCAGTGGCTTTGCGTGCGAAATAGACTTCAATTGCCCGCGCCACGCCGTTGGCGATCCGCTGCCTGCCTGCAGGCGATTCGAGGAAAGCCGCGTCCTGCGTGTTGCTGATATAGCCTGTCTCGAACAGCACCGATGGCGTATCCGGCGCCTTGAGTACGATCAGCGAGGCAAAGCGATGCGATGCGCTACGGAACGGGACGAACGGTGCAGCCTCCCGCTGCAAAAGACGCGCGAAGTTTGCCGACAGCGTCATGGTTTCCCTTTGGGTCAGATCGATGAGAATCGAAGAGACATCGGATTGCTGATCGCCCAGATTGATGCCGTTAATGATGTCGGCCTTGTTCTCGCGTGCAGCAAGGCGCGCCGCTTCCCGGTCGGACGCCGTTTCGGAAAGGGTGTAGACAGTCGCACCATGGGCTTCGAGATTCTCGGCAGCGTCGGCATGAATGGAAATAAAGAGGTCGGCACTCAGGCGGCGCGCAATGCCGGAGCGTTCCTGCAGCACCAGAAAACGGTCGTCGTCGCGGGTAAGCGCCACTCTTATGCGACCGGTGGCCAACAGCTTGGCGCGAATGGCCCGGGCGATGGCCAACGTCACGTCCTTTTCCCGTACGCCATTTTGGGCATTGCTCGCGCCCGGATCATGCCCGCCATGCCCCGCATCGATAACCACCAACGGTCGTGAGGAATCGCGCGGCCCTTCGACCGTGGGCAGCGCCACCGCACTGGAAGCAGGTGGGATTGGCACAGTAATGCTGTGCGTCTTGCGCGGGGGCCGCGCATTATGGGCAATTTGCGCCAGCGCGCGGCTCTGTGCCGGTGGCGTTCCGGTCGACAGGACGAAACCCAAGGCAAGAGCAGTCAGCATCGAATTATCCTGCCCGGTATCGGGTAGGCCCGTCCAGCCCAAATTCCTTTAACCTTTTGTTTACCATAAAGCGCGCATTGTGCTGACTGGACGTCGGAAAGACGATTGTAACAAAAAATTCAGGGCCGCCGTTGCCCCATCGTCCTGTGACTGCTACCCCTTCAACGTCCCGGAAAGTCCGCATATCTGCGGGAGACGCCCGAGACGCTTACGAATCGCCGCCAATCGTGAGGGCGATCCAACAGGTTGACGCTGCATGAGGCATTTTTCCACGTTCCCGATCAGGCCCGAAACGGGCCTTGGGGCGTGGACGGCACTTGCCCGGCCCGGAATCGATACCGGCCCTGCCCCTGCAGCAGACGCACATAATATCCATCAAACCCGGACGATGCTCCAGCACGCGTCGCTTTGGCTTTTGCCATTGTCGACGCGCAGGCCCCGGCCGTCCCCCACCTTTCGCGTGCCCGCCCGACGCCTTGCCGTCGGCCGCCACGCCCGGAGTATATTGAATGACACTGCGTATGATGATCGATGCGCGCCACCGGGAAGAAACCCGTGTCGCCATCGTCAAGGGAAACCGAATCGAGGAATTTGATTTCGAGTCCACCGAGCACAAACAGCTCAAGGGCAATATCTATCTCGCCAAGGTAACGCGAGTCGAACCATCGCTGCAGGCGGCGTTTGTCGACTACGGCGGCAACCGTCACGGCTTCCTTGCTTTCTCGGAAATCCACCCGGATTATTACCAGATTCCCAAGGAGGACCGCGAAGCCCTTCTCGCAGAAGAGCGGGAACATGCCGCTGAAGAGGCCGCTTTGCGCGCCGAGGAAGACGACGACGCAGCCATGAGTGGCGACGTCGAGGAAATGGATGCGCCCGTCTATGATGACGAGCATCACGACGACGAAGAAAGCGAAGCGGGCGAAGGCGGCGAAGAGGGCACGGAAAAGCCGCGTGGCGGCACCCGCCGCAAGGGTGGCGACGAAGCTGCCGACGAATTGCGTCGCAAGCGCATGTCGCTGCGCCGCCGTTACAAGATTCAGGACGTTATCCGCCGCCGTCAGGTGCTGCTGGTACAGGTCGTAAAGGAAGAACGCGGCAACAAGGGCGCGGCGCTCACGACCTATTTGTCGCTGGCCGGTCGCTATTGCGTGCTCATGCCCAACACGTCGCATGGCGGTGGCATCAGCCGGAAGATCAGCAATGCTGCCGACCGCAAGCGATTGAAGTCGATCATTGCCGAAATGCAGTTGCCCTCAACCATGGGCTGCATCGTGCGCACCGCCGGTCTGGCGCGCACCAAGCCGGAAATTCGCCGCGACTTCGACTATCTCGCGCGTTTGTGGGACGAAATTCGCGAAAAGACCCTGAAGGCTTCCGCGCCTGAGCTGATCCACAACGACAGCGACCTCATCAAGCGGGCTATCCGCGATATCTATAACAAGGATATCGAGGAAGTGATCGTCGAAGGCGAAGAAGGCTATCGCGCAGCGAAGGACTTCATGAAGCTGCTGATGCCCAGCCATGCGCGGCGGGTGAAATATTATGCTGACACCGTGTCGCTGTTCCAGCGCTTTGGCGTCGAGGACCAACTCGCCGCGATGTATAATCCGGTCGTGCAGTTGAAGTCGGGCGGCTATCTGGTCATCAATCCGACGGAAGCGCTCGTATCGATCGACATCAACTCTGGCCGGTCGACGCGCGAGCATGGCATCGAACAGACGGCGGTCGCCACCAATCTGGAAGCGGCGCGCGAAATTGCCCGGCAATTGCGTCTGCGCGACATGGCGGGCCTTGTCGTCATCGACTTCATCGACATGGAAGTGAACAGCAATGTTCGCAAGGTCGAGAAGGCGATGAAGGAAGCGTTGAAAGACGACCGTGCGCGCATTCAGGTCGGCCGCATTTCGGGCTTCGGGCTGATGGAAATGAGCCGCCAGCGTCTGCGCACCGGGGTATTGGAAGCGTCCACCCGCGAATGTCCGCATTGCGAAGGCACCGGCCTTGTCCGCACCGCATCGTCGGCGGGCCTGTCCGCCCTGCGCATGCTGGAAGAAGAAGCGGCGCGCGGTCGCGGTACGCTCATCGTGCTGCGCGCAAGCCAGGAAGCGGCGTTTTACGTCCTCAACAACAAGCGTCATGAGATCGACGAGATCGAAACGCGCTATGGCGTGACCATCACGATCCTGCCCGACGGCGAAGTCGAAGGCGCACGCATGTCCGTCGAGGCCAGTGGGCCGAAGCCGACGCATGTCGTGACCTTTTCTCCCATCATCGAAGAGGATGATGACGATCTGCCCGAGGAAGAGGATGAGATCGAGGAAGAGATCGAAGCCGAAGAGGCCGAGGAACGCGCACCTCGCGAAGGCCGTGGCGAACGCAGCCAACCGGCAGGCGAGGAAGGCGAAGGCGGTCGCCGCCGCCGCCGCCGTCGTCGGCGTCGCGGTGGACGTCGCGACGAAGAGGGCAACGAAATCCCTGGCTCCGAAGCGAGCGAAGGCGGTTCGGACGATGCTGTGGCAGCAGACGATCAGGCTGAGAATGGCGAGTTGGACGCAAGCGATGGCGAAGCGGGCGAGGATGCGTCCGGCCCGGTGAGCGAAGAGCAAGCCGAAGCCCGTCGTCGTGGACGTCGCGGTCGTCGCGGTGGCCGTCGTCGTCGCGGTGAGCCGAGCGAAGGCGAATCGCTGGTGGCGAACGATGCGATCGCGAGCAACGCGGACGTGGTTGTCGATGACGCCGCACCGGTATCGGAGGAAGCGCCTGTCGCGGATGCCGCTCCGGAGCCCGAAGCCGAAGCGCCGAAGACACGTCGTCGTCCCCGTGCGCGCAATGCAGCGGAAGCAACACCCGAAGCTGCACCGGTGGAAGAGGCACCAGTGGAACAAGCGCCAGTGGAAGAAGCTGTCGCACCGAGCGAACCTGCTGCTGCCGAGGAAGCGCCCAAGCCCAAGCGGACGCGCAAGAAGAAAGCCGATACTGCGGTGGAAGCCGAACCTGTTGCTGAAGTGCCTGTCGCCGAAGCACCTGCGCCTGAGAAGCCCAAGCGCACGCGGCGCAAGGCCGCTGCGGCAACGGCGGAACCGGCAGTCGAATCGGCTGCGGTTGAAGCCGAGCCGGTAGTGCCTGCTGCATCCGCACCGGCGTCTGCGCCCGAACCTATTGCGGCGGAAGCCCCCACGGAGACTGGCGAAAGCGAAGATAGCGATGGCAATCCCCGTCGCGGCTGGTGGCAGCGCACCTTTGGGGCGTAATCGGCCCGGCTGAATATCTGATATAGAAATGGCCCCTTCCTACCCGGAAGGGGCCATTTTCTTTTACGCTAAAATGCGTGAGGCTTAAATTTCCTAAGACATCATATCGGCTGATCGTCGTCGATCAGAATGCGCAGTGCAGCGCCCTCCCCGTCTTCGAACTGACCATTGCCTAGCGCCCAGAAAAAGCTCCAGAGCCCTGTCAGCCCAAGCAATAAAGCGATGGGAATGAGGATGAGAAGCCCGGTCATCGCGCCGCTCTGTTGAGCCGCAGCGCATTGGCGACCACGATCAGCGAAGAACTGGACATGGCAAGCGCGGCGATCAGCGGGGTTACATAGCCAGCTATTGCCAGTGGTACGGCAAGGGCATTGTAGCCGACAGCGATCACGAAATTCTGCCGCACAACGCGCATAGTGCGGCGTGCCGCGCGAATGGCGACGACGACGGGCATCAGGCTGTCTCCCAGAAATACGGCATCCGCCGTCAACTGGCTGGCGTCGCTTGCTGATGCAGGCGCAAGACTGGCATGGCCCGCGGCCAGTGCCGGTCCGTCGTTCAGTCCGTCACCGACCATCAGTACCTTTTCGCCAGCGCTGGCCAGCCGTTCGATCAGCGCCATTTTCTCTCCCGGCAACATGTTCGCCGTTGCGGTCAATCCAAGCTCTCGTGCAATCGGATCAAGCGCGGCAAGGCGGTCGCCGCTCGCGATCATCACCTGCAGATCGTCGGCCTTCAATGCCCCGATGGCGTCGGCGGCTTGCGGGCGCAACTGGTCCGAGAACAGGATCGGCAAGATCTGACCGTCGGGTCCGCGATAGGCCGTTGCAAGACCTGCCCAGTCGAGCGTCGATGCCGGACGACCCAAGGCGACGGTTTGTCCTTCATATTTAGCTTCTATTCCCGTCCCTGCGGTTTCCCGGACATCGGTCAGATGGATCGCTGGAAGCGGCGTCTTTTCCAGCGCCAGACGCAACGCATTGCTGAGCGGATGACGGCTCGATTGCGCCAGTGCCCGAATAATGGCGCGGTCACTCGCGGATAGGGTCTCCAGCCCAACCGGCTCCGGTCGGCCCAGCGTCAATGTCCCGGTCTTGTCGAACAGGACGAAGGTGGTTTCGGCCAGCCGCTCCAGTGCCGACCCATCCTTGATCAGCACGCCTTTGCGCATCAGCGCGCCGCAAGCGACGATCTGCGCAGCAGGCACCGCGAGGCCCAACGCGCAGGGGCAGGTAATGAGCAGCACGGCGGCGGCGATCAACAGCGACTGGTGCACACCCGCCCCGGATATCATCCAGCCTGCGAAGGAGAGCGCGGCAAGCGTATGGACAGCGGGCGCATAGATCCGCGCTGCGCGGTCGGCGATGCGAACGTAGCGCGATTTGCCTTGTGTCGCCTGCTCCATCATGCGGGCGATATCGGCGATGCTAGTGTCACGCCCTGCCGCGGATACGGTTACCGAGAGCGGTCCATCGAGATTGAGCGCGCCCGCATAGACAGTATCGCCCGGCGCCACCTGCCGCGCTGCACTTTCGCCGGTCAGGAAGGCCATGTCGATGCTGCCAGTTCCGCTCAAGATCTGGCCATCGGCAGCAAACCTGTCCCCTGCAGCAACCTCCATCACCATTTCTGGGCGCAAAGCCTCGGCAGTCGTCCAGACGAGGCTTTCGTCGCCGCCACGAACGAAGGCGCCCGGAGCGCTCTGTCGCAACAGCGCAGCCACCCCATCGCGTGCACGACGGCGCATGGCGTTGTCCATCCACCGCCCGGCGAGCAGGAAGAACATCAGCATCACCGCACCGTCGAACCACGCATGTGCGCCGCCGATGATTGTCTCGTACAGGCTCATGCCCGTGGTCAGCAGCACACCAATGGAGATCGGTACATCCATGTTTGTCCGACCGTGGCGCAATGCGACCCAGGCGGACCGGAAGAATATCTGACCTGCGTATGCGACGGTGGGCAGCGCGATCATGGCGGACAGCCAGTGGAACAGCGTGCGCGTGGCGCCCTCTGCGCCAGACCAGACGGACACCGACAGCAGCATGATGTTCATGGCTGCAAAGCCAGATACGGCGAGCGCCCGTAGCAGGCGACGGCTTTCCTCCGCGTCGCGGTCCACGCCTTCGACGGCCATTGGCTCCGCTTCGAAGCCTATGGCGGCAATTGCCGCCTTGATACCGGGTGGATCGCACGCGGCATCATGGTCGATGGTGACGCGCTTGGCCGCGAAGTTGACACGGGCATTATGGATGCCGGGGACGGCGGCCAATCCATTTTCGAGCTTAGCAATGCACCCGGCACAACGCAACCCCGGGACAGCGAAGTCGATGTGCAGCAATGTAAGATCGGGTGCAGTGGCCATCAGCGGACTTCCTGCGCGATCCGCATCACGCCGCGATCGTGGCGCACCGTCAGCGCGACCTGCCAGCGACCGTTGGGCAGCGCACCCGCCGACGTGTAAACGCCCGGTGTCGTCTCTCTGAAGGCAAGCGTACGATCGGGTAGCCGCCCCAAGGGGTGCTCGGCTATGCCCGTCACCTGTGCACCGCTTAGTAGAATACCAGCCGCATCGTTCAGCGTAACGCGAACATGGCGCGACGGATCGAGCGCCACCTGCGCCGTCCATCCCAGCCTTGCCTGCACGCGCGCAGCCTCAAGCCAGCCATTATATGCCTGACTGGCGACATAGCTGTTGTCGACGACCGTGCCGCCAAAGCCTTTAATCGCCAGGGTAGCCATCGTAAAATTGACGGCGATCACTACCGCGAAAAATGAGACGAGGATCAGTGTCATGTGACGTCCCGTGAACCGGCGCACCTTTTCCGGCAAAGCCTGTGGGCCCGGCTGCGTCATGGCTGTGGCCCTTCGAAATGGACGAATTCGTGAGCCGTACCGCCCTCCTTATCGAGCGCGCGGACGGTGAAGCTGAAATCCTGTCGGTGGGCAGCAGGCGCTGTGGATGCAACGAACAGGCGCGCCCGCAATACGCTATCGGCTGGGACGGTGAAACTGACCGATGTGCTGCCCGCAGCACGCGTCAAATCTTCGCTCCACATCTTGGCACCCGGCAAGCCTGACAGAGCCACTTCCATCCGGCGCGGCCGACTTTGCATATTACGCAGCTTCACCGTGAAGGCATTACGCACGGCGCCATCGGAAAGCTGGACATAGAGCGGATTACGATCCTGCTGCACATCGATGCCGATGCGATCGCGCGCACCAAGCGCGAACAGCATGGCAGCCCCGATTGCGCACCAAAGCGTAAAATAGACGACGGTGCGAACATGCAGCAGCGACCGCAACACCGATTTGGGCTGTCCGCTTGCTTTTTCGGCTGTCGCATCGTCTTCGGTCAGATAGTCGATCAGGCCGCGCGGCTTGCCGGTCTTCGCCATGACCCGGTCGCACGCATCGATGCAGAGGCCGCAAGTGATGCAGCCGATCTGCGGCCCCTGGCGGATGTCGACGCCGGTTGGGCAGACAGCTACGCATTGGTTGCAGTCGATGCAGTCGCCAAAGCCGGTGGGTGTAGTGGCAGCCGCCTTCAGGCTACCGCGCGGTTCGCCGCGCCAGTGGCGATAGGTAACGACCAGCGACTTCTCGTCCAGCATGGCGCTTTGGATACGGGGCCAGGGACACATGTAGATGCACACTTGCTCCCGCATGAAGCCGCCGAGGACGAACGTCGTGGCGGTGAGTACGGCAACCGTTGCGTATGCTACATAAGCGGCCTGACCCGTCCAGAAATCATGGCTGAGCGTAGGCGCGTCGGCGAAATAGAATATCCACGCGCCACCCGTTGCAAAGGCAATGGCAAGCCAGATGCTCCATTTGACCATTCGCTTGGCAAGTTTCGCCATGCCCCACGGTGCCTTGTTCAAACGCACCTGCGCGTTGCGGTCACCATCGATGAACCGTTCCACATGCTGATAGAGGTCGGTCCAGACCGTCTGGGGGCAGGCATAGCCACACCACGCGCGCCCTACGGCCGACGTCACCAGAAATAAGCCGATACCGGCCATGATGAGCAGGCCGGCTACATAATAGAACTCCTGCGGCCAGATTTCGATCGCGAACATGTAGAAGCGACGATGCGCCAGATCGATAAGCACGGCCTGATCGGGCGCGTAAGGGCCGCGATCCCAACGGAGCCACGGCGTCACCCAATAGATCGCGAGGGTGACGGCCATGATCGCCCATTTTAAACGGCGGAACGTCCCGTCTATCGCCTTGGGATAGACGGGTTGCCGTTTGGCATAACGCCCCACAGTCAGGAGATCAGGGCCGGACATTGGCCTCTTCCTTCGTTGCTGCGATGACCGGCGCCAATGCCGGGCTGGCTTCGCCGCCGCCCAGGCTGTGGACGTAGACAGCCAGCATGCGGATGGTCGCAGGCGACAGCTTGTCACCCCAGCGTGGCATGACACCCCGACGGCTGTTCCAGACAGTCTGATGGATCGCGTCCGTATCGCCACCGTACAGCCAGATGCCATCGGTCAGATTGGGTGCGCCGAGATCACGGTTACCCTTGCCTTGCGCGCCATGACACACCGCACAATTATCGGCGAAGACAGTGGCCCCCCGCCGTGACGCCGCATCGGCTGGCTGCTGGCGGCTGATCGTGCGGACATAGGCAACGACATCATCGACAGCCGGAGCGGCCAGCAACTGATCCTTCCCGAAGGCAGGCATCAGCGACATGCGAGTGGCATCATGATCGGGGTTGCGAATGCCATCGGTCAGCGTCTTTTCAATGGTCTTGAGATCGCCGCCCCACAGCCAGTCGTCGTCATTCAGATTGGGATAGCCCTTTGCGCCCGCAGCGCCCGAACCGTGGCACTGTACGCAATTGACGCGGAATGCGGCCCGTCCCCCTTCGATGGCAGCGCGCATCAGCTTGGGCTGGCCCGCCAGCTTTTCGATATCGGCACTGGCGATCGCCTGAACGGTGGGCGCCATCCGCGCCTGTTCGCGGCCCATTTCAGCGGTCAGGTCACCGCGGCTCGACCAACCCAGCAGACCCTTCGACGCGCTATTGAGCATTGGGATCGCCGGATAGGCGATGACATAGCCTATCGCAAAGGCGATGCAGGCATAGAAGGTCCACAGCCACCAGCGCGGCAGGGGCGTGTCCAGTTCCACGATCCCGTCCCACTCATGCCCCTTGGTCGGGGTGCCGGTGACCTCATCGATGTGCGGTTTTGTGCTATCGTTGCCGGGCTCAGCCATGATCGGCCTCCGTGCTGTGTGAGTCTTCGTGGAAAATCGTCATCATCGCGTCGCGAGAGCGTGCCTTGCCGCCGGGACGGAAATGCCAGCCGACGAGCAGCAAATAGAGCAGGCCCATCCCGACCAGTCCCCAGCTATCGGCAAAATGGCGGAGCGCGTCGTAGCTCATTTCGCCTTCTCCTGTGCCTTGGCAGCTTCGAAATCGACCTGCGTGCCCAAAAGCTGGAGATAGGCGACAAGCGCATCCATCTCCGTCAGCTTGGCCGGATCGCCATCGAAATCCCGGACCTTTGCATTGGGATATCGGGCGACCAGACCCTTGCTGTCTGCGTCGGCATCCGCTTGGGTCGTCAGGTCGTCATTGGCGGCAGCGATGGCTTCCTTCGAATAAGGCACGCCAACGCGGCTCAGAGCGGTCAGGTGATCGCGCATGTCGCCCGGCTTCAGCTCGCGTTCGCTCAGAAAGGGATATGTCGGCATGATCGATTCCGGCACGACCGAACGCGGATCCTTCAGATGCTGGACATGCCATTCGTCGGAATATTTGCCGCCGACCCGCGCCAGATCGGGGCCGGTGCGCTCCGATCCCCACTGGAACGGATGATCGTACATGCTTTCCGCCGCCAGGCTGTAATGGCCGTAGCGTTCCACTTCGTCACGGAAGGGCCGGATCATCTGGCTATGACAGTTGTAGCAGCCTTCGCGAATGTAGATATTGCGTCCGGCCAGTTCGAGCGGAGTGTAGGGCCGCACCCCCTCGACCTTCTCGACCGTGCTGTCGATCCAGAAGAGCGGTGCGATCTCCACGATGCCGCCGATCGCTACTGTTATAAGGGCCGCAATGCCAAGCAGCGAGATGTTCCGCTCCAGCTTGCCATGGTCGAAAAATTTGGATGCCATGTTCCCTGATCCTTATGCGGGGGTGGCGCTGAAGGGACGATCAGCCGCAGCGTCGTAGGCTGCATCGCGCATCGGCTTTTCGGTGCGCAGGCTGCCCGCAATCGTCAGGCCGATATTGACCGCCATGATGATGGCACCGGACAGATAGAGCAGCCCACCTGCGGCCCGGATTACATACATCGGGAACATGGCGCTCACGACTTCGGCGAAGGAGTAGACGAGATAACCGTCCGCTCCATATTCCCGCCACATCAGCCCTTGCATGATGCCCGCGACCCACATGGCCGACGCATAGAGGACGATACCGATGGTCGCGCACCAGAAGTGCCAGTTGACCATCCGCAGCGAATAGAGCCGCTCACGCCCCCACAGACGCGGTGTCATGTAATAGAGGCAGGCGAAGGTGATCATGCCGTTCCAGCCCAGCGCGCCGGAGTGGACATGGCCCACCGTCCAGTTCGTGTAGTGCGACAGGCTGTTGACCGATTTGATCGACATCATCGGCCCTTCGAACGTGCTCATGCCGTAGAAAGCGAGCGCCATGACCATCATGCGGATGATAGGATCGGTACGGATCTTGTCCCATGCGCCGTTCAGCGTCATCAGGCCGTTGATCATGCCGCCCCAGCTTGGCATCCACAGCATGATCGAAAAGACCATGCCCAGCGTCTGTGCCCAGTCGGGCAGCGCGGTGTAGTGAAGATGGTGCGGACCGGCCCAGATATAGAGGAAGATCAGCGACCAGAAGTGAATGATCGACAGGCGATAGCTGTACACAGGCCGTTCGGCTTGCTTCGGCACGAAATAATACATCATCGCCAGGAAGCCTGCAGTCAGGAAAAACCCGACTGCGTTATGACCATACCACCACTGCGTCAGCGCATCCTGCACGCCTGCAAAAGCGCTGTAGCTTTTCGATCCCAACAGGCTGACCGGCATGGACAGGTTGTTGACGATGTGGAGCATCGCAATGGTGATGATGAAGGCGAGGTAGAACCAGTTGGCGACATAGATATGCGGCTCCTTGCGCCGCATGATCGTGCCGCCGAAGACCAGCAGGTAGCAGACCCAGACGATCGTCAGCCACAGGTCGACATACCATTCCGGCTCGGCATATTCCTTGCCCTCGGTAATGCCCATCATGTAGCCGGTAGCCGCCAGCACGATGAACATCTGGTATCCCCAGAACACGAAACGCGCCATCGCCGGGAAGGCCAGCCGGGCGCGGCAGGTGCGCTGCACGACGTAGAAGCTGGTTGCGATCAGCGCATTGCCGCCAAATGCGAATATGACGGCCGACGTGTGCAACGGCCGCAACCGACCGAAACTGGTATATTCGATCCCAAGGTTGAGCGCGGGAAACGCAAGCTGAAGTGCAATGAACAGCCCGACTAGAAAGCCGGCAAGTCCCCAGAAGACCGTGGCGATAACGCCCCAGCGTATCGGATCGTCGTCATAATGGCCAAGATCGACCGGCATCTTCAAGGCGCCGCGCGCAATGGCGCCATAATCGCCGCCCCGCATCGTCAGCACTGAAAGTAGCAGCGCTACTCCGCCGACAATGCTCATGTGGACGGCATATCCCTGATCCACGGCAAAGGCCGCCGCGAGCAATGCGGCGATGCCCAGCGCGAACCAGCCGCCGGCCTTACTGAGTAGTTGTTCCATCTGGTCCCCCGCACAAAGCGATCGATTTACCCGCCCGCCCTGCACGGCGCGGTCCGTCTATACATTGACCCTAGTCAATTGCGTGGAAGCCAGTCTGTACGGGAAAGCCCCTACGCCACGACCTGGTTCAAGCGGCGTGTGCCATGTCTTCCAGTTGGTCCGGATTGAGGATGGCTACGCCGCGACGCCCGATCAGATCGATCACGCCAGCGCGCTTCATCGCGGTGAGCTGACGGCATACCGTCTCGATCGTGAGGCCCAATATGTCGGCTATCTGCTGGCGGGATAGAGGCAGATCAAACCGGGTGAGCGGTGCGTCTCCTTCGGCAGCAAGACGTCCTGCGACGTCCCGAATGAATGTTGCGACCTTTTCACGGGCGCTCGCACGCCCCAGCAGAAGCATCCAGCCTCGGGCACGGTCCAGTTCGTCCAGCGTCCGCCGCAGCAACCGATGCTCAAGATCCGGATGCGAGCGCGCGAACATGTCAAATGCGCCACGCGGAAAGACGCATAGCCGGGCGTCCGACAAGGCAGTGACGCTATGGGGGCTGGTCTTGCCAAACGGGCGGCCAATGAAATCGGACGGATACACCACACCGACGATCTGCTCACGCCCATCCTGGACCGAGGTCGACAATTTGAGCGCCCCCGAGACCACATTGGCCACAACCATCGAGTCGGCACCTTCCCACATCAACGTCTGCCCTGTGGGCACCGCCATCTGCCGACCCAGTCGCGCGAATTCTTCGCGTTCCCGATCACTGAGAATGGAGCACATTGCCTGCGTACGAACCACGCAGCTGTTGCAGGCACTCATGCGGCATGCCCGTTCGGGAATGCTGACTGCCGGAATTTCGATGTCCGTTGCGTTAGATCAATGATGTTGCTCATATCCGGCAACATACAAAGGATGGGGCAGTGCCCAATCCGTAATTGTCCGTATCCGGTTAGCTGACCCCTGCCTGAAAAGCGATGCGCAAGACCTCTGACAAGCTTCGCACATTCAGCTTCAGCATCAGGTTGGATCGATGGATTTCGACCGTACGCGGACTTATGCCCAGGTCATAGGCAATAGTCTTGTTAGGCAGGCCCGCAACAAGTCCCCTGAGCACGTCGCGCTCACGATCCGTCAATATGTTGAGCCGTGACAAGGCATGTTCGCGCTGAGTGATAACCGTCAGGCTGGTCTGCGCCTGCGCCTTTGCGCGATCCAGACTGGCGATCAGTGTCGCCTTGTCGAAGGGCTTTTCGATAAAGTCTATTGCACCTGCGCGCATTGCCGTGACGGCCATGTCGATATCGCCATGACCTGTCATGATGATGACCGGCAGCATGATGCCTTCTTCGTGCAGTCTGCGCTGGACGGCCAGTCCGTCGATGTCCGGCATACGCACATCCAGCAGTACGCATCCGGTATCGAGCGATGCCGCTACCTTGAGAAACTCCAGGCCGCCGCTGAACGTCTGGACGGAATAACCGCTGGTCTTGAGCAGAAAAGAGACCGACCGGCGGATCCCTTCGTCATCGTCAACGATAAAGATAGGCAGAGTATCGCTGGTCATGGGTTCACTCCGCCGGATCGATGGTGAAATGGAAGTTGGAGCCGCCCCAGCGCGATGGCGTGGCCCATATGCGCCCACCATGCGCTTCGACGATGGTCTGGCAAATCGACAGGCCGACCCCCAATCCTGCTGGTTTGGTACTGTGGAACGGTGTAAAAATCTGTCGCTCCACTTCCGGCGACAATCCCGTTCCACTGTCCGACACGCTCACTTCGACGCGCCCGGTCGCGTCGAGACCAGCCGTGATTCGCAGAAGGCGGACTGTTTTGCCCGCCATGGCTTCGACGGCATTGCGGACCAGATTGATCACGACCTGTTGAATCTGAACACGGTTGATAAGTACCATATCGACGCCGGCATCGGTTGCGATATCCATGTCGATGCCCCGGCTATCGACACCGATAAAGGCCAGTGCCGTCCCTTCCGCCAGGACCGCACGCAATGGTTCGGGCTGACGATGGGAGTCGCCACGCTTGATGAATTCGCGCAGCGATCGGATGATATCCCCGGCGCGCAAAGCCTGCGCCGCCGACTCGTCCAGCGCCTCGGCCAGCAGTGCGCGGTCCGGTTCTGGCTCGGCCAGCAGATCGCGTGCTGCTTCCATATAGTTCGCAATGGCTGTCAGCGGCTGGTTAAGCTCATGCGCCAGCGCCGATGCCAACGTCCCCATCGCTGTCACACGCGCCGTATGCGCCAGCTCGGCCTGCAAGTCCTGCAATCGCCGCTCGGTCTGCTGCCGCTCGGTCAGATCGCGGATGAACCCGGTAAAGAACCGATCGCTGCCATCATGGAGTTCCCCGACCTGCAGCTCTATCG
The DNA here is from genome assembly GCF_027925545.1 of Sphingobium sp. BS19. NCBI lineage: Bacteria > Pseudomonadati > Pseudomonadota > Alphaproteobacteria > Sphingomonadales > Sphingobiaceae > Sphingobium > Sphingobium sp. BS19. The sequence goes on along the minus strand of NZ_BSEF01000007.1, from coordinate 165,985 downwards.
GAAAGGTCGATCCGTCGCGCCGCAGCGCGGTCGTAAGCCGACCAATTCCGATGATCTTTCGCACGCCAGTCTGAAGATAGTTGGTCATATAACTGTCGTGCCGTTCCCGATCGGGGGACGGCATCAGCATCATGATATTCTCGCCAAGCACATCGGCTTCCGAATAGTCGAACATCCGTTGCGCTGCCGCACTGAAGGAAACGATATGCGCACGCGCATCTATGACGATCAGTGCATCGGGAATTGTCGACAAAATGGAGCTTAGCAGCGCCTGTTCCAAGGTCGCTGTATCATCCAGTTTCGTATTTGCTGGCAGTTGGTCGATCGGCATTTGTCCGACTATGACCCGGTTTCAATGGGCGAGCAACAGTGGCACCGGGCTTTCCGCCAGAAGATAGCGCGTAACGCCGCCGAAGATGGTTTCGCGCAGGCGGCTGTGGCCGAACGCGCCCATCACCATCCAGTCCGCTTTCAATTCCCCAATCGCGTGGATCAGCGCTTCCTCGACCGTTCGGTCCTTGCGCGGCCACTCATGCAGTTCGGAATATATACCGTGCCGGGAAAGATAAATGCTGGCGTCTGTTGGCGGGAAAACAGGCTTGTCCCGTTCCTCGATCATGACGACGTGAACCTCGCTCGTTCGCTTGAGCAAGGGCGTGGCTCGCAAAAGTGCAACGGCCGCTTCATGGGATCCGTCCCAAGCCACCAGGGCTCGGCCGGCTATGTCGATGGTGCTTACAGCAGGCGGCAAGGCAAGAACGCTGCTGCGGCAATGCGTTACCAGATCGCCCACGATAGGGAGCGGTGCACCGGGATAGTATCGGTCGCCACGCGGGAGCGTTACGACGACGACATCGGCCAAGCGTGATGCGCGCAGCAAGCAAGTTGCGGCATCCCCTTCGCCATGCTGCCAATCCCAGTTGACGTCCTCATGGTGCAGCTGTGCTTCCAGTGTCTGCTGGCTGGCCACTTCCGCTTCACGCATCTGCGCCATATCGACTGTAAGCGCATAGGCGCCGCCCAATGGGTCAAGCGTCACCATTTCGTTATACGGCGTAATCTGCAGGCAAGTGAGATGGCCTCCGCTTGCCCGCGTGAGATCCAGTGCGGCTTGTAGTCGTGCCTTCTGACCGGAGTCGTCATGGATATGCACGAGAATCGATTTCATGAACTTAACTCCGGCGGGATATTTACGGAGACGCTACTGGCCGGAGCCATTTATTGCCCATCCGTAAATATCCCTAGTCACTAGAGTCGCATGCCGATGCCCACTCCGACGACGATCGGATCGAGGTTGATCTTCACCCGCTGCACCCCGGCTGCGGTCGTGTTAAGCCGCGCGTTGGTGTCGATGCCGATATATTTGATGTCGAAGTTCAGGAACATCTTCTCGCTGAGGTCGATGTCGACACCGGCTTGCGCGGCCAGCCCGAAACTGCTGCTCATATGCACTTTGGTGGGACCGACAGCGGCGACCAAAGCCGCCGACGGCTTTTCGGAATAGAAGAGAGTGTAGTTCACACCGGCGCCAATATAGGGCCGAACATGACCGTCCACGATGGGGTGATACTGCATAGTCAGTGTCGGGGGCAGCACCCAGGTGGAGGCCAGCTTGCCGAGCGATCCCGTCGTTCCGCTTATACCGCTGGCCGAATGCTTCGTGGTCGCGGCGATCAGTTCAAAGCCGATATGATCGGTCGCCATATAGGTGACATCGACTTCGGGCATCACGCTGTTGTTCACCTTGACTTGTTCGCCGGGGAAGGCTGGCAGGATGGCGCTGCTTTTCTCATTGGGTGCGACCATGATCGCCCGGGCCCGCAACAGAACGTCGCCCTGCTTCGCCCATGCCTGCGGTGCAACCATGCAGGCCACCATGGCCAGTGCTGCGGCGGCAGTGAACCGGGGGTTTGTCATCATCAGTCTCCATTCCATGCTCGAAAAGTCTCCCGCATCTCCTGAGCCGGGCAGCCGCAACCCGCATTGACGGTGCGCAACAAAAACTTTGACCGGGATCAATGCGGTATCGACGCCGACGGCGCAGACATGCCGCATGTGGACATACTACCCTGAGCTGCTCGAACGCGCGGTACCGCGCTATACGAGCTATCCTACTGCGGTGGATTTCAGCTCTGCGGTGGGCATGGTGGAAATGGCAAGTGCGCTCGCGAAGGTGCAGCCGGAGGAAGATATCTCGCTATATCTTCACGTCCCCTATTGCCATGAGATATGCTGGTATTGCGGTTGCAACACAGGCGCCGCAGGCAAGGCCCATCGACTGGCTGCTTATGTCGAGGCATTGGAAAGCGAAATCGCCTTGGTTGCCCAGCATCTGGGCGGACGGGGAAAGATCCGGCGAATCGCATGGGGCGGCGGCAGCCCCAACGCATTGCCACCCGTCGATTTCGTGCGACTACTGGATCAGATCGCACGCTGTTTCGGCGAAACCGACGCTGAAATCGCCGTAGAAGTCGATCCGCGTAGCTTGGACCAGCGGTGGATCGACACGCTGAAAGCGACCGGCGTCACGCGCGTCAGCATGGGCGTACAGACCTTTGCGCCCCATGTTCAGGCAAAGATCGGCCGCATCCAGCCATTCGAGCGCATATCGGACAGCATGGCCGCGCTTCGCCGTGCGGGCATGGCCACTGTGAGCTTCGACCTGATGTATGGCCTGCCGGGGCAAAGTGCTGACGATCTGGCCGAGACGTTGGCGCTGGCCATGCAACTGGGGCCAGACCGGATTGCGCTGTTTGGCTATGCGCACGTGCCAAGGCTGCTCCCGCGTCAGCGCAGGATCGACGATAGCAATCTGCCTGACGCCGCCGCACGGTTCGCGATGGCCGCTTTGGGCCATGAACAGCTTACCCATGGCGGATATCGCGCAGTGGGTTTCGATCACTTTGCAAAGCCGCACGATGCCCTTGCCATGGCAGCCGCCGAAAAACGCCTCGGTCGCAATTTTCAGGGCTTCACCGACGACGCCTCATCCGTGCTGATCGGTCTGGGCGCATCGGCGATCAGCCAGTTTCCCGGCCTGATCGTTCAGAATGAGAAGAATGTCGGGCGATATCGCATGCGTCTTTCGGCTGGTCAGCTTCCTGCGGAGCGCGGCGTTCATGCCAACATGCAGGATAGTCTGCAGCGACAGATCATCTTCGATCTGCTGTGTCATGGCGAAGCACGTTTGCTCGCGGCGCGTCTCACTCCACACGAAACGGCGTTGCTGGACGATTTTGCACGCCGAGACCTTCTGACCTACGATGCCGATCGTATACTATTGGCGGCGGACGCAACGCCGTATCGAAGAACGATCGCTGCGATTTTCGACGGCCGCCTGGAGCCCAGCCAAGCGCGATTCAGCAATGCCATATAGGCGCTTCGCTCTAAGCCTGTCGGTTGCCGCCTTGACCGGACTGGCGTTTCCGAGCGCCGTCTTCGCGCGTTCCGACATCATGTTCGTCGCCATGTGCGGCGGCGGCTTCGCACCTGTGCCTCAGCCACGCAACAAGGGGCCGCATAACGACCCGTGCGCCATGGCGTGCCATGCAATCGGCACCCGGAAAAAGACGAGTCGGCTGAACCAGTAGAGCCGCGCTCAAAAAAATCGCATAGTTAGCGGTGCAGGAAAGCAAATAGCGGCCATGGCACTGACGGTCCGGCCCTTCTGAAGGGTGCGACCACACATCATGCGGTCATTTCCGGACGCTTTTTGTCAGCCGATTCGGGGTTTTCAGAACGGCGGAATTATATTATCGAAACAGGTAATATAATTACGGCGCGTTTGACAGCGCCTGAAGGAGTGAGCGATGATCGTCGGCACCGTCAAGGAAATCAAAAATCATGAATATCGCGTCGGCCTGACGCCTGAGAGCGTGCATGAATTGACTGCGCATGGCCATAGCGTGCTGGTCGAAGCCAATGCAGGCAATGGCATCGGGGCCAATGATGCCGCCTATATAAAGGCCGGTGCGGAAATCATTGCAACGGCTGCCGAAGTGTTCGCGCGCGCCGAGATGATCGTGAAGGTGAAGGAACCCCAGCCGGTGGAGCGCGCCATGCTGCGTCCGGGCCAGATTCTTTATACATATCTGCACCTCGCCCCCGATCCCGAGCAGACCCGCGATCTGGTTAAAAGTGGTGCGGTGTGCATCGCCTATGAAACTGTGACCGACGCGAGCGGTGGGCTTCCCCTGCTCAAGCCGATGAGTCAGGTCGCCGGTCGCATGGCGATTCAGGCCGGAGCAACCGCGCTGGAAAAGGCGCATGGTGGGCGTGGCGTATTGCTGGGCGGTGTGCCGGGCGTACTGCCTGCGAAGGTCGCGGTGATCGGCGGCGGCGTGGTGGGCTTTAATGCCGCACAGATGGCCGCAGGCCTGGGTGCGGATGTGACGATACTCGACCGTAGCCCGGAAGTGCTTGAAAAGCTCGGTATGTATTTCGAAGCACGTGCCAAGACGCGCTTTTCCAACCGTGCCAATCTGGCGGAATGTGTCGCGGACGCCGATCTGGTCGTCGGTGCGGTACTGATCCCCGGGGCCGCTGCGCCCAAGCTCGTGACAGCCGAAATGCTCAAGACCATGAAGCCGGGCGCAGTGCTGGTCGACGTCGCGATCGATCAAGGTGGTTGCTTCGAGACGAGCCATGCGACGACTCACGCCGATCCGACCTATATCGTCGATGGCATCGTGCATTATTGTGTCGCCAATATGCCCGGCGCAGTGGCCCGCACCAGCACCTATGCGCTCAACAACGTGACACTGCCTCATGCGCTCCGCATTGCCGATCTGGGATGGAAGGCAGCGTTGAAACGCGACCCGCATCTTCTTGCCGGGCTGAACGTGTGGGATGGCAAGGTGACGTACGAAGCCGTCGCGCAGGATCTCGGCCTGCCTTACACCCCGGCGGAAGAAGCCGTCGCCTGAGATGCCGGAGGACGCTCTGTCGTCACGCGACGTGCCGATCGATGAGACGGGGCGGCTGATCCGCGATGCAGGCGGTTTCCTGCTCGATCGCGACGTGGGTGGCACGTGGCGATTGCTGCTACACCGAGTGCCCGTGGATCTCGTCGAGAAACGTGTAAGAGTTCAAGGGGTTCTGATCGGCGGAGATGTGGTCGAAGCAGAGGGCGTAGCAGCGGCCTGATCGATATGGTGCACCCTCTTGCGGCGGGCACCGTCTTCTATGACGCCCTGTACGCTCTCCAGACTTAGCGGCGACAAAAAACGTAGTCCAAAACGGCGGCCATTGATCCAGATGACACGGGCCGCCCACCTCGTGGAATACCAACAGATGTCGACTATGGAGTCAAACTGAGGCTGCGTTTCGCTGAAGCACAAAGCACCCCCTGTCCCGATGTCAAGAAGATGCGCGCGAACCTCACCATGCGGCATCGTCAATATCAAGGGTACGAAGATTTTCGACCGCCGTATTTTGCGGCGATCTTCAAGGCGGCTGGGCGCAGACAGTTTGCGCGGCGCAAGCGGCTGTTCCGCTGACAAGGTCATCCCATTCCTCCGTTCCGCTCCGCACAATACAGGCAACTCGTTTCATCTTCGTTATCACTATTGCGACAACGGCGTGAAAGGTATGAAATCGCGCTAGACTTTAGCCGCTGCCAATGCTTGGGTCATGATCGAAGAACCCATGACATCGGTCGCAGCATCTCTCCCCCCTCCCTTGCGCTTCCTCGATGGCGGCGGCGATGCCACGACGCTTATTCTTGCGCGAGACTGGTCGACCCATCCGCTCGGTTTGCCACAGACCTGGCCTGAGGCACTCAAGCTTGCCTTGAGTATCGTTCTCCACGCCCCGGAGGCGACGATCCTGATATGGGGCCGCGACGATCCGGCGCTTTTCTTCAACGCGGCATGTTGTCCGCTGTTAGCTACCCCAGCTTCAGGCGCAATGGGTGCCAGCGTCGATGACGTTTGGGGCGTCGCGATGGAACAAATCCGTCCTATCATCGATGACATTTTCGCTGAGCGGGGGACGCAGGGCATTCATCTGCCCGGACAATCTGAAAGGGACAGCAAGACCAGTGGAGCGATAACGCCTCTGCGTGATCCCGATGGTGTCATCACCGGTTTCATAAATGTCCTGCGCGATGACACCAGCCAACGGATTGCCGAGGACACTCTACGCGACATGCAGGCGCAATTGCGGCGGGCACAGGAAGCAGGCGGCATTGGGGTTTTCTCGGTCGATTCTCACGGGATCATCGAAGGGTCGCCGACATTCTATCGGCTCTACGGCTTTGCCGAAGGCGCAACCCGGGACGCGACAGCTTTTGAGCGGCTTATCATTGCTGAAGACTCTTCTTTGGTTTCCACCCGTGCGAAGCGGATCGCGGGCGATGTAACGACCGATGTAGAATATCGCATCCGACGCGCGGATACCGGCGAGATCCGATGGATCGCGCGAAAGGGTGAGACGGAACATGACCCGGACGGTCGCTTCGTGCGCTTTGTCGGCGTGGCGCGCGATATCACCGATCAGGTCTTAACACAGCGGGCCCTCGCGACGGAACGCGAGCAATTGGCGCAGATGTTCGAACAGTCGCCGACGTTCATGGCGATGCTTCGCGGTCCTTCTCATGTTCTGGAGCGCGTCAATCCCGGCTTCACGCGGTTGATCGGCGAACGGCAGGTTCTGGGAAAGTCCATAAGCGACGCATTGCCCGATCTGGTCGAACAGGGTTTCCTGACATTGCTGGACAGGGTTTATCGGACTGGCGAACCCCGCGTGGGCGAAAATACGCGCTACGTTACGCAGAGTTCCTCCGATCAACCGGCGTGTGAGCATTTCGTCAATTTCGTTTTTCAGCCCATCCGGGATGCCGACGGCACGATCGCGGGCATCTTTATTCAAGGCGCAGATGTAACAGAGCAAGTCATCGCCCGCGATGCCGTCGCAGCGAGCGAGTTACAATTCCACACCTTCGCGCAGACGATGCCAAACCATGTCTGGACTGCGCAGGCCGACGGTGTGCTAGACTGGTTCAACGACCGAACGCTGGCCTATCTCGGCCCAGATATGGCTTCAGGTCAGGAGCATAGCTGGCTCGACATGCTGCACCCCGACGACCGCCCCGCTGCTACAAAACGTTGGATGACGTCAGTAGCGACGGGCGAAATCTATGAGACCGAATTTCGGATCCGTCGCTTCGATGGCGGGTATCGTTGGCATATTGTCCGTGCGTTGCCGATACGCAGTCCAGATGGCAGAATTCTTCGCTGGATCGGTACCAACACCGATATTCAGGACCAGAAAGCCGCCGAGGCAGAGACTGCGCGTGATCGCGATCGCCTTTGGACATTGTCCCAGGATTTGATGCTTATCTGCAATCGCGAAGGGGTGATTACTGCCGTCAATCCGACTGGAAAGCGGCTATTGGGTTGGGCCGAAACCGAAATGATCGGGCAATCGCTTTCGGCTTTTCTGCACCCTGAAGACATCCCGACCACTACCGCAAATGTAGCCAGACTGGCTGAAGGCACCGCTACACTCTATTTCGAAAATCGCTACCGGACCAAAGATGGCAATTATCGGTTGCTCGATTGGAACGCCGTCTCGGACTCGGGCTATATTCATGCTGTCGGCCGCGATGTTACCGACGAGCGCGCCCTTGCGCGAGATCGTGAACGCATCTGGACGCTTTCGCCAGTTCTGAAAGTCGTCGCTACGACGGGAGGGGAGATTCAGACCGTCAATCCGTCCTGGACGAAAGTATTGGGCTGGACGCCGCAACAGACCGTCGGCCGCAACGTCATGGATTTCGTTGCCGAAGACGATCGGGAAACCGGCGCTGCGGGTATGGCCCAATTGGCGGGCGGCATTCCGGTCATTGAATTTGAAAATGTCTTTTTGACCGCCAGCGGCGAGCGGCGGACCATTTCGTGGACGACGGTTCCCGAAAACGACACGCTTTATGGATTTGGCCGCGACATCACCGCAGAGCGGGAAGCCGCGGCAACGCTGGTGGCGACTGAGGAAGCCTTGCGCCAATCGCAAAAGATGGAAGCCGTGGGACAACTGACGGGCGGCATCGCGCACGACTTCAACAACCTGTTGCAGGGCATCACCGGAAGCCTGGAAATTATCCAGCGGCGCATGGCGCAGGGACGCACGACCGATCTTGATCGGTTCATCACCGGTGCGACGACAGCCGCCAATCGGGCAGCCGCACTGACGCATCGGCTGCTGGCTTTCTCTCGCCGACAACCCCTCGATCCGCAACCGGTCCGCGCCAATCCCCTCATGGCATCGATGGATGATCTGCTGCGCCGCACCATGGGCGAGCGCATTACGCTCCATATGAACCTTGCGGACGATCTCTGGCTCACCCTGTGCGATCCCAACCAGCTTGAAAATGTGATCCTGAACCTCGCCATCAATGCGCGCGATGCAATGCCGGACGGCGGGACATTGACCATCGAAACGCATAATGCCCGCTTCGAAGAGACGGATGTGGCTATGCATCGCGAACTTAAGGGCGGCGAATATATCGCGATCGATGTTACCGACACGGGATCGGGAATGGATCCGGACACGATTGCCCGAGCTTTCGAACCTTTCTTCACCACCAAGCCTCAGGGACAGGGAACCGGGCTAGGCCTGTCGATGATCTACGGCTTTGCGCGCCAGTCGGAAGGCTATGCGCAGATTTCGAGCGAACGAGGCAAGGGCACCACCTTCACACTGTATCTTCCCCGCCATCATGGCGCGGCAAGGACGGAAGATGCCACATCGCAAATTGCCGAAGACCTCCGCGCCGATGAAGGCGAAGTGGTGCTGGTGGTAGAGGATGAGCCGGTCGTCCGCGGCCTTATCGTCGAAACGCTGGACGACTTGGGCTATCGCGTCATGGAAGCCGCTGACGGCCTGGAAGGCATCGCGGTGCTTCAATCCGATAGCAGAATCGACCTGTTGATCACTGACATCGGCCTGCCCGGTATGGACGGCAGGCAAGTGGCCGACGCTGCGCGCACAGCGCGTCCCGGCCTCAAGATACTCTTCATGACCGGCTATGCCGAGACGGCCGCCTTGGCATCGGGCTTTCTGGGACCCGGTATGGCGATGGTCACGAAGCCGTTCACGATTGAAGCTCTCTCCACGCGAGTCCGTGCGATCATCGAAGGCTAGGCTGCTTGGGCCTTGGCCTGTTCGCGCGCGTTGCGGCGAAGAAAAGCCAGGACCGCCCGCTCCCCTGCATCCAGATCGTCGTGAGCCTCGGTGTTCGATGACGAAACGGAAAGCCGCAGCGTGCCTTCGGTATAGTGGTCCATGACTGCCGGGTGGATATAGCAGGCACGGCACACACTGCGCGTATTGCCAAGGCGCGACGCGACGCGGTCGATTGCCGCCACCAACTGCCGTTTAGTCGCGGCATTGCTCGTAGATGGGGGGCAGGCAGCGAGTTCCAGCGCAGCGATCACCGTGCCATGCCATGTCCGGAAATCCTTGGCCGTAATGTCTGCGCCGCTAATCTCCTTCAGATAAGCATTGACGTCGGCGGACGTCACTTCGCACGCTTCGCCATCTTCATCGAGATATTGGAACAGATGCTGGCCCGGCAGTTCCTGGATCGATTTCATCAGACGGGCGACGCGGTGGTCGCGGATCGTGATGTCCCACGGCTTCCCGCTCTTGCCCTTGAACCGGAATCGCAAGCGGGATGGTTCGACGGCGACATGGCGATTGCGCAACGTCGTCAGACCGAAGCTTCCGTTGTCGCGCGCATAATCGGCATTGCCCACACGGATCATGGAAATATCGAGCAGGTGGATGACCGTCGCCAAAACCTTCTCACGCGGAAGACCGCGCTTCGCCATATGGCTGCGGACAGTCGCACGTACTTCGGGCAGCGCCTTTGCAAAGGCGATAAGCCGCTTGTACTTGTCCTGATCCCGTTCTGCCCGGAATGCCGCATGATAGCGATATTGCTTGCGACCCCGCGCATCGCGCCCCGTCGCCTGAAGATGACCGTCGGGGTCCGGGCATATCCACACATCCCCATAGGCCGGGGGAATGGCCAGCGCGCGGATGCGGGCCAGCGTCGCCTTGTCCTTGATCGGCGATCCATCCGGACCACGATAGGAAAAGCCAGTGCCGGATCGGCGGCGCGTAATGCCCGGGATGTCGTCACTAACGAAATTGAGTGCCGATTGTGCGTCGGACGATGCGGGCGTTGTCACGCTTTGAAATGCCTTCTTTGCAATGAAGGCGATACGCTTGCATGGCGGACAATGTTCCGCCGGGGAGGATGTTGCCCTGGCGGAACATGAACTTACGTCGTGGGGAGCAACGCCCGCGCCGCATCGAGCCGCGCCGCATAGGCTGTCAGCGCCTCTCCGGTCAGTTTGGCGTAGAGATTGGCGTCATCGAACCTGCGCTCTTCAATGGCTTCGCGCACGCCGGGCAACGTCTTGGCACCATATCCCGTGAAGCGCCCCGGAGCGTAGATCAGGTTCTTGTACCACGGCCGCATCGGCAACCCGCGCTCCGACAGGAGCAACTGGTCGATATTCTGCAGCATGGCATTGAGTTTCGTGCGGGCCGCTGGCGTCAGTTTCGCACCTTGCGCAGCATAGGCTGCATCGAACGCTGCCGCGCTTTTCTTGAGCGCATCCACGCCATTGGCGAGCGGCGCGAGTTCAATGAAAGGCGTTGTCGGATCGGCGCGCGGCGGGGTTACCGGCTTGCGCGGATCGGACGACAGCTTGAACGCGCCTGCAGTAAGCAGCTTGGCGCGGGTATCGTCCTCTGCCTTGCGGTCGTCGGCCAGCTTGCGCACCTCGTCGAGATAGCGCGCCACGGTCGTTGCTAGGTCGCCAAAGCGCTGCGGCGGCGTGTCGGCATCGGCAATGCGCAGCACCATGCGCCCGATGGTTTTCGACAGTGTCGCGCCATAGGCAAGGCCGGGATCGTCGAAGCGCGTGAAGTGATCGTAGCTGTCGTAGATCGAATGATAGACGCCGCCCGATTCCTCCTCTCCGCCATAGCCGATGTTCAGCGCGGGAACCCCCAGATGCTGCAGGAAGGTCGAGAAGTCCGAACCCGACCCCAGCGCCCCGATGGGTAGATCGTCGCCTGCTTCAGCGGCTTTCAAAGCGACGGCATCGGTCCTGCCGATCTTGTCATAGGCATCGGTGCGGATCTTCGCGCGCAGGCGTTCGCCGACGCTGGCGCCAGTTTGCGGATCGGTAACATCGGCGGCCACCTGATTGACCATATGCTGCCAGTCATGGCTGCCTTCCGCACCCAGCACGCCACGGCCATTGCCGTCGGTGTTGATGTAGATGATCGCCTTTTGCTGCAATTCCTTGCCATGTGCTTCGGCCCATTCGGTCGAGCCAAGCAACATCGGTTCTTCCGCGTCCCAGCTTGCATAGACGATGGTGCGCTTGGGTCGCCAGCCGGACTTGACCAGCGCGCCCAGCGCCTTGGCTTCGGACAGCATCGCGACATTGCCGCTGAGCGGATCGGACGCGCCGAATACCCAGGCATCGTGATGATTGCCGCGCACCACCCACTGATCGGGAAGCTCGCTGCCCTTCAACTTCGCGATGACGTTGTACACAGTCTTCAACGACCAATCGGACTTGACCGCGAGATGCAGCTTCACCGCGTCGCTGCCGCCCAGATGATAGGTGATCGGCAGACCGCCCCGGAAGCTGTCCGGTGCAATCGGGCCATCCATCGCCGCCAGCAGCTTGCGCGCATCGCCATAGGACATGGGCAGCACGGGTATCTTCAGGATCGTTGCTGCCTGGTCCCGCGTCAGCCGCTTGGCATTCTTGGTCGCGCCGATGCCGGGGGTCAGCGGATCGCCGGGATAGGTGGTCATGTCCGCCACCGATCCGCGTTGCACCCCAAAGTCAGGCCGCGCGCCGCCCTTGGGATAGACGTCCCCTTCGCCATAGCCATCGTCAGCGGGGTCGGAATAAATGATGCAGCCGACCGCGCCATGTTCCTGCGCCAGCTTGGGCTTCAAACCGCGCCAGCCGCCGCCATAGCGCGCCACCGCAATCTTGCCCTTCACGCTGACGCCGCGCCTTTCCAGCGCATCATAATCGGCGGGCAGGCCATAATTCACATACACGATCCCGGCGGTGACATCACCGTCGCCCTGAAAAGCGACATAGGGGGGCAGCGCTGTTGCAGTGTTGCCGGATGTCGCATCTTCGGGGATCGCCGGTTCCTGACCACCCAGCACGATCTTTTCGGGCGTCACCATCTCGACAGTTGTGCTGATCGGTGTGGGATAGAGCACGTCGAACGTCTCGATCTCCGCATCCCATCCCCATTCGCGGAACTTGGCCAAGATCGCTTCGGCATTGGCGCGATCATGCGGCGCGCCGACATGGTTGGGGGCAGAGGCCATGTCCTTCATCCAGGCCATCTGGTCCGCCGAACTGATCGACGCATCCAACGCCGCCTCATGCGCCGGATTGAGCGCCCCTCCAGCCTGCGCCGCGCCGCTCGCCAGCGCGAGGCTGGCGGCGGCGAACATCAGCATGGTCCGGACGGAAATACGGCTTGGCGATCGATGCATGATGGTCCCCTGTTCAGATTCGATTATGAAACGAAGGATCGGCCCACAATCCGCCCCCCGCAAGCGATATTACGCGGCCGTGCGAGCCGCGATATGCGCGTCGATATTGCGGCCCAGCACCGTCAGCGGCACATTACCCCCCAGCACGACCGCATCGTCGAACAGGCGCAGGTCGAACCGGTCGCCCAGCGCCGCCTTCGCCTTGTCGCGCAATCGCAAAATCTCGCTATGTCCGACCTTGTATCCGCACGCTTGCCCCGGCCATGCGCAATAGCGATCCACTTCGCTTTGCACTTCCTCGACCGTGGAGCCGTTGGTCGTTGCGAACCAGTTGATCGCGTACTCGCGCGTCCAGCGCTTCGCATGGATGCCGGTATCGACGACGAGACGACAGGCCCGGAACGCTATCGACTGGAGATAGCCCAGCCGCCCAACCGGATCGCCTTCATAGACGCCCAGTTCGCTCGCCAGTTGCTCGGCATAAAGCGCCCAGCCTTCGGAATAGGCGTTGAAGGCCAGCAGGGAGCGGACCAACGGCAGTTTGAACGTATATTCCCCCTGCCAGATATGGCCCGGAATCCCTTCATGATAGCTCAGCGTCGGCAGCGCATGGCGCGGCCAGATGCTCGTGTCGCGCAGGTTGATGTAATAATTGCCCGGCACCGACCCGTCGATGGTGCCCGGTCCAGCATAGCCCCCCGGCGCGCCTGCTTCGATCTCCACCGGTACGCGCTTCACCAGCAATCGCCCCGGTACCATCGTCGCAAAGGCGCGCGGCAGGCGCGTACGCACATCGGCGAGACGACCGTTGATGTAATCGAGGATCTGCTGCCGCCCGGCATCGGTGTTGGGGAACAGATATTGCGGATCCTTGCCCAGCGCCGTCATCCGTTCGCCGACCGTACCCTTGGTATAGCCCAAGCCGTTCAGCAGGCCGTCCATTTCCGATTGCAGCGCCTTCAACTGCTCCAGCCCCATGGCGTGAACTTCATCCGGCGTCATCTTGGTGGTGGTGCTGGCGCGCAAAGCCCATGCGTAATAGGCGTCGCCCTGCGGCAGTTTCCAGACGCCCGCGTCCATCGTCGCCCTGTCCCGATGCGCGGCGAGTTCGGCGATCTGCCGGTCCATTGCGGGTGCGACCTTCTCGGCCACCAGCCTGAGCGCGTGGGCGGCATGATCGCCCGACATATTCTTGGTCCGCTTGGCAATCGAGGTGGTCAGCACCCATTGGTCGATAGGCTGCGCTCGCGCGCCGCGCTGCTGCTTCAATGTCTTGTCCAGCAGGAACGCTGGCGCGATCACTCCAAGCGCGCGATCATGCTTCAGCCTTTCCGTTTCGCCGTCCAACGCAGCCGCATAGGCTTCGACTCGGGCTAGATAGGCGTCCGCATCCGCCGCGTTGGCGATGATGTGCTGGCTGTCGAGGAAATCGGGGACTTCGACAAATGCACCCGTGTTCTGCGCGACGACATAAGGCGCATTGCGATAGGAGAAGTTGAGGTTCAGCACCGCCATGTCCCCGAAGGGAAAAGCCGATCCCTCCGCCGCCACTTCATGCGATGTACGCACCACGTCCACGTCGGTCCGCGTACCGGGGCTAAGCGCCTTCATATCGATGGCCTGCAACGTCTTGAGACGGTCGGCGGCGCGCCGTGCCTTCAGCATCTGTCCCGGTCCGGAGCGATCGGTGAGCTGCGATTTGAACGCCGCGCGCTTATCCTTGTCCAGCCCCAGCCCGGTGGCGCTTTCGGGATAATCGGCCAGCATCTGCTCGGCCATATCCGCCAGCGCAGCTTGCGCCTTGCCATCCGCCCCGGTGGCCGCACGCACAGGCTTGCCGGCCATCGATGCAATAGCGGCAGTGCCAATCAGGAAGTCGCGGCGGGTGGTCATGATATAGTCTCCGGCTATGGTCGGACGAGTGTGAAACAACAGCGACATTTCGACAAGGGCAAGGAAATCATGCTAAGCCCCGGAAATGTCGAGAATAGGCCAGCGCGCGGAAACCGCATTGAATGTCACCATCATGCGCGGCGGGAAGCAAATTCGTGCACAGGTACAAAATCTGTCTATCACCGGCGCGAACGCATCTGCGCCCTTCCCGCCCGGTCTGAACGAAGATGTGCAGATGATCTGCAAGGGCAAGATACTCGACTGCAAAGTCGTCTGGGCCAAAGGCCGCACATTCGGACTGGCGTTCAAAAGTCCGCTCAGCGAAGCAGCGCTGCAGGATCTGGTCGGAGAGGGCAAACCGACGGCATCGGCCTGACCGGGTTTCCGGTTTAACACTCTACCCGTAGCACCGGCCTGTGCTAGATACGATACCATGACACCGATCGAACGCGCCGCGCGCGCCATGTATGATGCCGTCTCGCCTGAATGGAGCTGGGACGATCCCGATGCCGAGTTGCTGCGCAAAATGTATCGCGCCAATGCCCGCGCGGCTTTGCTGTCGCTGCGCGATCCGACCGACGCGATGTGCGAGGCAGGCGGCGATCATGTGACGCAGGGCGAACGGATCACCGTAGACGCGCTGTGGACCGTCATGATGGACGCAGCGCTGGACGAAGACCTGTGAACGACGACGACATCATCGAGACACCCGAAGGTCCAATGACATGGGCAGCGTGGAAAAAGCGTAATCCCGTTCAAGTGCCGTCGCGCCGGACCAAGGGCAAGAAGCTGCCCAACAAGGTGCCCCAGCGCACCGGCGAATGAGCGCCGCGCTCACTCCGCGCGATAGACGGTCCCGCCCTTCATCACGAAGCGCATCTTCTCCAGCACCCGCACATCGGTCAGCGGATCGCCGGAGACTGCAACGATATCGGCGGGCATTCCGACGGTGATCTTCCCTGCCTGATCGCCGATCCGCAGATGTTCAGCCGCAGCGACCGTCGCCGCCTGAATGGCTTCCAGCGGGCTAAGCCCCGCTTTCACCAGCAGTGCGAACTCCTGTGCATTATCGCCATGCGCCGACACGCCGGTATCGGTGCCGAAGGCGATGCGGACACCGCCATCATGCGCCCGCCGCGCCATATCGAGCATCTTGGGTCCGATTTCCAACGCCTTGGCAGTTTGCGCGGGGGTGAAGAAATTGCCAGGGCTGGCCGCGATCCGCGCAACGAAATCGCCCGCGAGCAAGGTTGGGACCAGATAGGTGCCCGGACGCTTGAACAGGCGAATGGATTCTGCGTCCAGATAGGTGCCATGTTCGACGGAATCGCCGCCCGCTTTGAGGAAAGCGTTGATGCCATCCACCCCATGCGCATGCGCCGTCACCTGCCGCCCCATGCGATGCGCCGCGCCGATGATGGCGGCCAATTCGTCATCGCTGAATTGCTGGGCAAGACCCGCCGCCGTGTTCGACAGGACACCGCCGGTCGCCGTGATCTTGATAATGTCCGCGCCGCTGCGCACCTGCAGCCGGACGGCGCGCATGCAATCGTCCGCACCGGAACACACGCTTTCCGGCGAGAGAAGGTGGAGAATATCGACACGAAAGCCATTGGCATCGCCATGACCGCCATGCACCGCCACCGCAGATCCCGCCGCGATGATGCGCGGGCCGACGACGTCACCGCGCTTTACAGCGTCGCGCAGCGCAAAGATGGCGCTGTTTTCCGCGCCAAGATCGGCAACTGTCGTAAAACCGGCCATCAACGTCTTGCGTGCAAATCCTGCGCCGACCATCGCCTGATCCGCGGACGATTGCGTCACTTCCTCCAGCCGGGAGTTGGGATTTTGCTGCCCCGTCAGGTGGACATGGCTGTCGATCAGCCCCGGCAAAACGAACGCATTACGCAGATCGACAACGGTGCCTTCCCCTTCCCCGACGAAACCGTCGCGGATTTCGGCGACGCGACCGTCGCGGATCACCAGCGTTTTGTTCTGTTCGACGCGCCCGGTCGCGGGATCGGCCAGCAAACGACCTGCCTGCACGAAGCGTGTCGTCTCGACAGGCGCAGGCGATTGCGCCACCGCAACGGAAGCCGCGCAAAGGCCCATCAGTCCGGCAATCCAGTGCAATGATTTCACAGCCATGCTCCCCAGGTTTTTATACAATAAACCCCTGACATAACCGCATAATTACCGACTGCAAAGGGCAACGATTTTCCGTTTTTCAGGTTTCACGCTTTGCGCCATCGACGGCCTGCGCCAGCCGATGGGCTGCATCGTCCGTCGTGCGTTTCTCCGCCTTGGTACGGCCGGACCGTGCGCGGTTTTCGGCGGCCATCTGTTCGGCATCCGCGCGTTTGCGGGCTTTGCGCGCAAGACGAAGATTGACGATCTCAGCCATGTTCCGGATCTTCCATTGCAGCGGCAGCGATATCCATGAAGTTGCGCGCCGCCTCCCGGTCCGCCGGATCGGCAAACGCCACGTCCAGATCGGGCGCGACACCCAGCATGTGCATCAACGTCCACAGCGCGAATCGGCGGCTGCGGTCCGTCTCCATCCCGAAATCCACGCGCAGCCGCTCCGCGCCGTCCGTCAATGCGGCGGGATTGACGGCTTCCAGATCGGGTGTCCCGAAATAGCGCATCATGAGCATCGGAAAGTCCATGCTACCGCCCTTGTCTTACGCGCAAATGCGCGCCCGCGCCGCCTGATATTCGGCGGCCAGCCGATCGATGAGGGTCGCCGCCGGCACGACATCATGCACCGCGCCGATCCCCTGCCCGCAACCCCATATGTCGCGCCACGCCTTCGTGCCTTCCATCGCTGCGCCGAAATCCATCTTCGATGGATCGGACACAGGCAAATTATCGGGGTCCAGCCCCGCCCGCACGATGCTGGGCCGCAGATAGTTGCCATGCACGCCCGTAAACAGGTTGGTATAGAGGATGTCGCTGCCCGAGGAATCCACGATCATCTGTTTGTAATCGGCGGTAGCATTGGCTTCCTGCGTCGCGATGAAGGCTGATCCGATATATCCGAAATCCGCCCCCATCGCTTGCGCCGCCAATATCGCGTCCCCTGTTGCGATTGACCCGGACAGCGCCAGCGGTCCATCGAACCACGTCCGTATTTCCTGCACCAGTGCGAAGGGAGACAGCGTCCCCGCATGGCCGCCTGCTCCGGCGGCTACCGCGATCAGGCCATCGGCACCCTTCTCAACCGCTTTACGCGCGAAACGGTCGTCAATGACATCATGGAAGACCAACCCGCCATAGCTGTGGATCGCGTCGTTCACATCCTGTCGCGCGCCCAGCGATGTGATGATCAGCGGCACCTGATATTTGACGCAGAGCGCCAGATCTTCCTCCAGCCGGGTATTGGAACGATGGACGATAAGGTTGACGGCGAACGGCGCATCCTGATCGGTCAACTCGGAACGCAGCCGCTGCAACCACTCCTCGAACACGCCCGATGGTCGCGCATTGAGCGAAGGGAACGACCCGACCACCCCTGCACGGCACTGCGCAATGACCAGTTCGGGCTGCGAGATGATGAACATCGGCGATGCGATTGCAGGAATCTTCAACCGGTTTTCGAACAGGGCGGGTATCGCCATATGCAGGTCATTCCTCTTGTCGGCCACATCGATGTGCGGTGGTTTGGAAGGCGTTATGTCCTGTTCGGACCCAGAGGAAAACGCAAAAGTGCTTTGGCCAGCGTGCCGTAGCGGCAGGGGCTATCCGCGTCTGCGCAATGCGGATCGGAGAGCCACCAGCGGGACGAATCCCAGATAACGGTGAATGGCCATCATCGCCCCGATCCCGATGGCCGCCGCCGTGCTCACAGTCGCCAGCGCCGCGCCATTTGCGCCCAGCCACGGGGTCAGCGCCGCCAGCGACAGGCCCAGACACAGCGCCGCCGCCAGATTTATCCGCCGCAACACGCTGCCATGCCCGGTCATCCCCAATAATTCAGGCGCTCCGGTCGACAGCATCGCAATGCATTGCCCCAGCAGCAAGATGCGCAGCGTCGTCGCGCCATCGCCATAGCCACTGCCAAACAGTTCCAGTATCGGTCGCGCACCAAATGTGAGGATCAGCAGCGGCACAATCCCCAGCGCGAAAACGATGCCGAGTGCCTGAACCGATATGGTCTGCAACTCCTCATGATTGCCCTGCGTATGGGCCCGCGCGAACCGGGGCGACACCATCGAGGCGACCGCGCTGCTGACAAGGTTGAGGATAAGAGCGACCCGCCACGCTAATGCGAAGTAGCCGACTTCGCGCGCGCTGGTGACGATGCCCAGCGCCAAAGCCGGGGCAGACGACAACAGCAACTGCACGATCTCGCTGGTAAAGAGCGACCAGCCAAGACCGGACAACGGCACCTTTTGCCCCGCAGGAGCTGTCACATCCCGCTTGGGCAGAATCCAGAACAGCAGCAATAAGCCGATGAGCGCATTGATGCTCGTCGCTGCAAGCAACAACCACAGGGCGCTGGTTACAGTCAGCGGGATAACCAAGGCACATAGGCAATAGATTGCGGGCCAGAGCCAGGAATAGATCGCCTGACTATATCCCACTCGCATCAGCCCCAAAAGCGCACCCCCGGCCACAACGCTGATGCACAGAGGCGGGATCGACAGTGCGCCGATCATCAAGGGGCGCGCCAGCGCAGGATTGCCGATCAGATGGCGGGCCACCGGGTCGGCAATCATCAGCATCAGGATCGTCGCGCCGATGCACAGCAGCAATACGGTCCTGACGCCATCGGCGATGATCGCACGTGCGTCATTGGGCGCATCCTGCGCCATGGCGCGCGCCACTTCCCGTGTCAGCGCACGGTCGATACCCAATCGACCACCACCCGCGGCCAATGTCAAAACGCTGAAGGCGATGTAGAACAGCCCGGCGTCCAGCACGCCCAGCCGGAACGCCACGATCAGGTGAAAGCCATAGCGGCTCGGCAGATCGAGAAAACGCGATCCCAAAGTCACGAACGCCGCCTTCAGGAAATCCTCCCGCGCGCGCAATGATGCGACGATCCCCATCAGCGCGCATCCTCCAACACCAGCATCGTCACGCTTTGCGACGGCAATCTGGTGGCGATCCGGCGTCCGGCAAATGCCTGCGCTGGCAAAGCCGCCAGCTTCCGATTGACCAACCGCATCGTCCGCAACCGCTTATAAGCTACGGCTCCGGTGAGATCGACCGCCACTTGCGCCGCACGGTCCACTTGCTTGTTCACGATCAGCAGCGTCAGCGCACCGTCGGCGCTGCGCCGCGCGGAATAAGTCGACACGCGATCGCTGTCCGGCACGGTCGTTGGAAGGCTCCGATCGCCGAATGCGCCGCCCTGCCCATCATAGTTGCGGATCATCCGCATCGCGAGATAGGTCGGCGTGCCGGACGCAGGCGCGGGCCAGCGGTTCGCGATGTCCAGCCGCTCTCGCCCAAATATGCCCCATATGTCGGCCTGTGCCACTGCACCGCTCATGCTGTCTTCGCCGCCCCAATTATATTCGGTGATCGCAATCGGCGTTCCCGCGCGATAAAATCGGTCCACCCATTGCCGCAACAACGGGATGAGCGCCACCGGCTGCGCGATCCAGCTTTCCTCGTGATACGCCCTGTCCCACAAAAGCCGCGTCGAACGATTGCGCAGACGCTGGATCTCCATCGACCCGGCTCCTTGATCCCCGCCATACTCGCCGCCTTGGGGGTAGAAATGAACGCTGACCACATCGACCGGCGAGCCCGCCTGCTTCCAGCGCGTCAACAGCCAAGGAAGATAATCCATGCTACCCGTCTGCGTGCGCCGGTCAGATTGCGCCATCGCACCGCCTGTTGCCTTTAGCTGCTGATCGAAGCCGCTGTCATGATAGCCGCCCCAACCCCATTCTTCCGGCGCAATGATCCGCGCAGTGGGATCGACAGCCTTCACCATGGCGGAGGCAGCAATAACGCTATCGGCTATTTCGCTGGCATGTGCGCCGACCGGGCGAACCGCACGATGCGTCAAATGCCAAAGACTTGGCTCATTATCCAACAGATAATACGCCACGCCGCCTCGCGTTGCCGTCCCCCATTCGTCCACCAGCGCGCGGACCCATGCCTGTTGCTCGGCTATCGTCGTTGGTGTGGCAGCATCGCGCGGATCGTTTTCGCGTATCGACTTATTTTCTTTGTCGATGCCATCGCCCGCGTCCGGCATCCAGCGGTCGGTTGCCCTCTGCGGACCATATTTGGCGACAGAAAAGCCAGCCAGCGGCGTCCGCCCCGGCCCGAGTTTTGCCGTCCAGCCGATAAGCGGCACCGTCAGCATCGCCTGCGCCCCGCCCGCCCGGCTCAGTGCCATGAAGCCGCGCCCGAACTGATCGCGCACCGGATCGCGGACAGGCAGGCTTTCGAAGAAATAGTCCGCGCCTGCATTCCGCGCATCGATCCGCCAGTTATAGAGGGACGCGCTGTTCCCGCCCGCCCGGTTCAGCGGGACATTCAAATCGCGCAGCACCTGCGCCGATCCGAAACTGACGCCGTAGATCAGCGGGCTGATGGGGTAGCCCGGCGCGCTTGCATCCACATGGATATGGACGACCGATTCGGGCGAACGAGCCGCGGCCACAAGCATCCCCGCCAGCAGGATAGCCGCGACGGGAGGAAGCCGCCTCATGCGAACCGTCTACGCTGCGCGGCAAAATCCTTCGCAGCAAAACGGCAATAGACGGCAACGGAAAGCAGGATAGCCACTTCACCGGGTTGCAGGGTCAAGGTGGGGTACAGTCCGGAGATCAGAATGACGTATATCAGATAATCCTGCATGGCCGCCAACAGCGGATGATCGATCCTTCTGCGCAACTTCTTGAAATACCAGATACCACGCACCGGCAACGCGAGCAGAAGCGCGGCACCAAAAAGCCCGAATTCGAAGACGATGCCCAGCCAGGTAATGTCCGCCAGAAAGAAATAATGGCTGAAGAAATCGGCCATGCCCTTCGGGTTGATCGAACTGATCGATCCCACGCCGAACAGCCAGTTGATCCAGTCATTACCCAGGAAATATGTCGCCTTTTGCGCGGTGATGACCCTTACCTGCAGGCCTGAGTTCTGATCCGTATCGAATACACTGGCTACATAGGGAATCTGGAACATCGCGATGAGCAGGACGGGCACCAGAAGCATCACGATCAGCCTGCGACGCGGTGTGGTCGCCACGAGCATTGCCAATGCCAATGCCAATGTTGCCGCGCCACCCAGCACCATCGCGCGCGTCCGCACGAGCCCCATCATGCAACTCAACACGATGGCTACCGGGACAAACCAGCGCCACTTCTGGGTCTGGTTCGCCAGACGATACCAATAGAACATCCCCAGCATCGCGAAGAACATGGGCATGCGAATGCGATTGCCCCGCGCATCGGCGGACAACAACGGTGCGTCGCCCACGTCGATCGTGCCGACATACCAGCTTTGCGGCGCGATAAGCCAAAGCGCCAACAAAACCAGCAATGTGGCCACTGCGCAAATCACGAACGCGGCCGTCAGCTCTCTCAGCGTCGGCTTTTGCCAGTATAGAAAACCCAGGAACGAGAAAAAGGAAAGCAGCGGCAAGAGCTTGATCTGGCCGGTCAACCCGATCAGGAAACTTTGGCCAAATGCCGGGATAGCCGCGACACTGGATATGCCGACAAGCCATAAGAACGTGAAAATCATCTGGCGCGAAAAAGCAGAATAAGGGCGATACAGCAGCACCGGCGCAAAGGGCAGAGCGATCAGGGGCCATATTTTGGACAAGGCCCAGAGTGGCGGCACGTCCTTGATATAGTGAAAGCTCTGTCCGAACAGGGGCAGCAGCAAGACCAGCAGAACGACCTTGCTCCAGAGTAGCCTTGCTTTAGCAGGTGCGGGGGGCTTCATCCAAGCGAAACGCGCAGGGTCGAACGCCATCGTTTCTTCGGTACGCGCCCGTGCTCCAGCGGTGATATTAGCGGCCTGTATCGGAGCAGCATCTTCGCCTCGCAATCGTACCGCCGCTCTCGATGGCGCAGGTGCGGCTCCTGCTTGCCCCTTCGTGCGCCTGGGACGGGCCCGATCGAAGCCAGTGGGCGGATATGACGATCCTGATATCATTCCGCTGCAACGCTGGATCGCCTCATATCCATGCTTTGGTCGATGAACGCTCTTATGCGGGCGTCGAAAACCTTGGTATCGAAACGGGTCGAACGCGCCCAGATATGCTGTCGATCGAACCTGTGTTCGAATGCTTCAAATTCATGGATTGCCTGAACAACGGCGCTATAATCCTGCCTCGGAAATAATACGCCCGTCGGTTGCAGGCTTTTTGGCGCGGTATCCACGATTTCCAAGGTTCCGCAAATGCCTAACGCAATTACCGGCAAGCCATAGGATTGTGCTTCCACAGTAGCGATGCCGAAATCCTCATCTCCTGCGAATAAAAACGCGCGGGCGCTGCGAAAATGTTGCTCCAGCGTAGCATCGTCGACCCGGCCAGCAAATCGGATGGACGGCCCTGCCAGCGCCTTCAACTTTGCTTCTTCGGGGCCTGAACCCACAATGAGAAGCGGGCGCTGAAGACGGTTGCAGGCTTCGATGATCAGATCGACGCGCTTGTGCGCCACCAGTCGGCCGACCGATAGATAGTAGTTTCCGACTGGCGCAGGAACATAGCTTTGCTGGGTGTCTACCGGTGGATAGATCGTCGTACTGTCGCGTGCGTAAAAACACCGAATACGTTCACCCAC
This sequence comes from Sphingobium sp. BS19, assembly GCF_027925545.1. Classification (NCBI taxonomy): domain Bacteria; kingdom Pseudomonadati; phylum Pseudomonadota; class Alphaproteobacteria; order Sphingomonadales; family Sphingobiaceae; genus Sphingobium; species Sphingobium sp. BS19. The sequence continues at coordinate 142,771 of NZ_BSEF01000007.1, read as the reverse complement.
ATAATTGGAATTGGCGATGAAAGCGTCCACCCGCTGGGCCGCTTCATAATCCCATTTGCGAAGATAGGCACAGCTCGCGCGATAGAACGGTCGCGCAATGAACGGCAGACGCGCCTCCCACGTGGTGAACTGATCCCACAGAAACCGCACCGGCGAGTGACAATAGTGCACATGCACGGCGTGAGGGGCGATCTTGACGTTTTTCGCGGCCGGTCCGCCTGAACTGATGATCAGATCATAACCCGTGACATCCAGCCTTTGTGCCGCTGCCGGATAGAGGGGCGAGAGATGTTTGTAATATTCATGGGACCGCGGCACATAATCCAGAAATGTCGAATGGATCGTGCGTCCCTGCAAAGCGGGCGGTATTTGTGCTGGAGCCACCATCAGGCCGAAGAAATCTGCTTGCGGGTAAAGGCGCGCAAAAGCCTCTATGACCTTTTCCCCGCCGCCATTGGTAATGAACCATGGATGGACGATTGCGACCTTCATCCGATGGGGGAACCGGGACGAACAAAATCGCGCCGCGATGCACCAATGTTGAGATATTCCAATAGCATGATTGCACCACCGTCCAAGCTTCGGTGCCGCAATCTTTAGCGTTGGAGGGTTAATTTTCGATGCACCGTTTCGGATGCATTAGCAGCCAAAATGGAGGTGCCGGATAGGATGGTTTCGACATTGTTACGTCGAAAAGCAAATGGCTTAGCCTACATTGCGCCATTCGGCAGTGTCAGGGGAGATTTCGAAACTGCCATCGGCCATTTGCGGGATGGTTTCCCACCAGGCCCCATGTTCCGGTAACGCCAGTGCACGAACTTTGCTGTTACGCCGCATCGCCACCCAGCGACCCGCGCGCCAAAGATATTTCCATTGAGGATTGCAGTTGATCGGGCACTGCACGAACCGTTGCCCATCGCGCTTCAACATGCCCATGACATTCCGGATCGTCCCATCGGGAAATACCACTGCTACCGTCATGCCGTCTCTCCTGCGCATCTCGTCGGATGCCGGAAATCACAACGCAGCAGCAGCACTCCGGTTCAATGTCGCAGCGCGTTCAGGACGAAAAATTGTAATATCCCCAAAAGCTTAACCTGAATCATACAGACGGGACCGTTCCGAAGAACGGTCCCGTTTGTAGTCTTTCGTTATCAGGCTGCGAACTGGTTCATCGTGTTGTGCGCGCCGCCTGCTTTGAGGGCCGCTTCACCGGCGAAATATTCCTTGTGATCGTCCCCAATGTCGCTGCCCGACATGTTCTGATGCTTCACACAGGCAATGCCCTGGCGTATTTCCTGCCGCTGCACGCCCAGAACATAGCCCAGCATACCTGCGTCCCCGAAATATTCCCTCGCCAGATTGTCGGTGGACAAAGCGGCCGTGTGATAGGTCGGCAAGGTGATCAGGTGATGGAAGATGCCCGCCCGTGCGGCCGCATCCCGCTGGAATGTGCGGATACGTTCATCGGCTTCGGCGGCCAGCGCCGTCATGTCATAGTCGACACTCATCAGGCGCGCACGGTCGTAAGTCGACACGTCCTTACCCTGTGCAACCCACGCATCGTACACCTGCTGGCGGAAATTCAGCGTCCAGTTGAACGACGGCGAGTTGTTGTAAACGAGCTTTGCGTTCGGGATCACTTCGCGGATGCGGTCGACCATGCCGGCAATCTGTTCGATGTGCGGCTTTTCCGTTTCGATCCACAGCAAGTCGGCGCCGTGCTGAAGCGACGTGATGCAATCCAGCACGCAGCGATCTTCGCCGGTTCCGGGGCGGAACTGGTAAAGGTTGCTCGGCAGGCGCTTGGGCTTCATCAGCTTGCCGTCCCGGTTGATGATGACGTCGCCATTGGCTTGCGCAATATCGTCGATCTCTTCGCAATCGAGGAAAGCATTATACTGGTCGCCCAGATCGCCGGGCTCCTTGCTGAATGCGATCTGCTTGGTGAGGCCTGCGCCAAGCGAGTCGGTGCGCGTGACAATGATGCCTTCTTCGACGCCAAGTTCCAGAAAAGCATAGCGGCAGGCACGGACTTTCGCGAGGAAGTCTTCATGCGGCACGGTAACCTTGCCGTCCTGATGGCCGCATTGCTTTTCGTCCGACACCTGATTTTCGATCTGGAGTGCACAGGCACCGGCTTCGATCATCTTCTTGGCGAGCAGATAGGTGGCTTCGGCGTTACCGAACCCGGCGTCGATGTCCGCAATGATCGGAACGACATGGGTCTCGTAGTTGTCGATGGCCTTTTGAAGCTGCTTTTCCTTTGCGATGTCCCCGGCGTCGCGGGCGGCATCCAGATCGCGGAACATCATGCCGAGTTCGCGCGCGTCCGCCTGCCGCAGAAAGGTGTAGAGTTCCTCGATCAGCTTCGGCACGCTGGTCTTTTCATGCATCGACTGATCGGGCAACGGACCAAATTCACTGCGCAAGGCGGCAATCATCCAGCCGGAAAGATACAGGTAACGGCCCTTGGTGGTGCCGAAATGCTTCTTCACTGCGATCATCTTCTGCTGACCGATGAAGCCGTGCCAGCAGCCGAGCGACTGCGTATAGTTGCTCGGGTCCGCGTCATAGGCAGCCATGTCGGCGCGCATGATCTTCGCGGTATAACGGGCGATGTCGAGGCCAGTCTGGAACCGGTTTTGCGTGCGCATGCGCGCCACGGATTCAGCGTCAATGCCGTCCCAGGTGCCTTTGTAACTGCCAATCAACTGGCGTGTCTTTTGGATGTTGTCCTGATAGGTCATGCGGCACTCCTCGCTCAAATCATGAAAGATCAGTAGAAGGATTTACTGATTCGCATGGCGAGAATCCGTCAAAATTCGTGAAACTCTGTGCGTATGGCGCATTGCAGCACTGTAACATTGTAAATATTATTACAAGTCCGGCTCCCCATCCTTTGCATTCCTCTGGCGCCGACCCAGTGCGGTCGTGGCTGCCACATCCATCGTCACATTGCCTACCGTTCGGACCAGATCGGGAATCATTTCCACCGCCACCAGCAAGCCGAGTGGCGCCAGTGGCACACCCATTGCCAATGCTATGGGTGTAACCGACGTGAGAAAACTGACTTGGCCCGGCAGACTGATCGACCCCAGCGTGGTGATGGCGGCAACAACGGCACCGGCGGCAATCGCACTTGCCGACAAGTCCATTCCCATCCAGTGCGCAACATACAGCGCAACGGCCAGATTCATGGCGGGGCTTGTCACCCGGAAGATCGCAACGGCAATCGGCAAAGGCACGCCCGCCACCTCCACTGGTACGCCGAGTTGCTGACATCCACGCAGCATTGCGGGCAGCGACGCGAGCGAGCTTTGGGTGCTGAGCGCCACAGCTTGCGCCGGGGCAACGGCCCGCAGGAAATCGCGCAGCCGCACCCCGCCACCGAATACCGCCAAGGGATAGGCCAGCGCCCACGCGACAAACCCCGCAGAAGAAACGATGATGATGTAATGCGCCAAAGCGCCGATGGCCGCCGTCCCCGCCTTCATCCCCACGACGAACGCCAGGGCGAAGACGCCCAGCGGCGCGATCCACAACACCCAGTTGACGATTTCCAACATCGCGCGTTCGATGGCGCTGAACAGGCCGGTGATCCTGTCGCGCGCATCGGAATCCAGCCGGGTGGTGGCAATGGCGAACAAGGTCGCAAACAGGATCAGGGGAAACATCGCATCGTTGGCCGCTGCCGCAATCGGGTTGGTCGGCACCACCGATTTCAGAAAATCGGCAAGGCCCGGTGCCGCGCCCACCTCTGGTCGGGTTTGGCCCAATGCGGCGTTAAGTGCCGCTGCGGCTTGCTGCGGCATCGGCCAGAGCTTGAGCAAAGCTGGCACTAGAAATGCCGCAATCGCCGTGACCAGCCACAATAAACCGACGAACAGAAGCACCGAATGCAACGCGAGCTTGCCGCCACGGGCGCTGTCGGCGGTGCGCGCGATCCCGGTAATAAGCAGCGACACGACCAGCGGCACCACGGTCATCCGCAAGGCATCAAGCCACAGATTGCCGATCGGCTCGGCGATGGTTGCCGCCGTAGTCCAACCCAAATTTGCGCCCAATATACCGATTGCGATACCCGCGAGCAGGGCGAAGAGGATACGGGTGGTTTGCGACATCGACCAGCAACGTATCAGGATGCGAAAAGGTACGGAAGATTTCTATGCCATTATTTCGGGCATGGGCCTGACTGCGGGTTACGATTGACCCATAGCCGCGGTCATGCGTTATCGTGACGGTTCGCTCTGGAGTACTGCATGTCCGCACCTGACTTGTCGCTTTTAACCAAACGGCGCTTTGCCCCGCTTTTCGTCGTTCAGTTCCTGGGTGCCTTCAACGACAATCTGCTGAAGTTCGCGCTACTCTTCCTCGCCAATTTCGGCCTGTATCGGGCTGAACCAGACAAGGCCGAGGTGCTTGCGACCATCGCGACGGGCCTCTTCATCCTCCCCTATTTCCTGTTTCCCGCATTGGCCGGACAATTGGCCGATGCGCTGGACAAGGCGAAATTGGTGCGGATCGTCAAAGGTGCCGAAGTCGGCATCATGAGCCTGGCACTGACCGGATTCTGGTTTCAGTCGATCCCGATGCTGCTGGCGTCGCTGTTCATGATGGGCCTACATTCCACGATCTTCGGGCCGGTGAAGTTCTCGATCCTGCCGCAGCATGTTCATAAGAACGAGATCATGGGCGGCACCGGCCTGATCGAAGCGGGGACGTTTCTGGCCATATTGGGCGGGCAATTGCTCGCTGGGGTAATCCCGACGATGACCGCAGGCTTCGTTGCCATCGGCATTGCGGCCATCGGCTTTTCCGCAAGCCTGTTCGTGCCGTCGGCACCCCCAGTCGTGCCCGGCCTTAAAATTCAGCGCAATATATTCAAATCGACCTGGGCCATCCTGCGTTCAGCACAAAAAGGCCGCGGCGTGTGGCTGTCGATCTTGGGCATAAGCTGGTTCTTCGCGGTCGGCGCGATCCTGCTGTCGGAATTTGCGCCTCTGGTCAGCGGCGTGCTGGGCGCGAAACAATCCGTAGCGACACTGTTCCTGCTTATATTCTCGCTCAGCGTGGCGTTCGGTTCCCTGCTAGTCAACAGACTGCTGCGTGGACAGGTGTCGGCGAAATATGTCCCCATCGCCGCACTTGGGCTGGCGGGCGGCATGATCGACCTGTGGCTGTCCACCAGTGTGTACCAAATTCAGACTCCCGAGGCTGGTATCGCCGCGTTCGTCGCCACGCAGGGAAGCTGGCGGATCATGGCGGATCTGTTCGTCATCGCATTCTCCGGCGGAATGTTCATCGTGCCGCTCTACGCCATTCTACAGACGTTCAGCCCCCCTGCCGAACGGTCGCGGACCATCGCCGCCAATAACATCGTCAATTCGCTCATCACCGTCACCGTCGTCGCTGTGGTCACATTCATGCTGGCGCGCGGCGAAAGTGTGCCGGGCGTGATCGGGGCAATGGGATTTGCCACGCTGGCGGTGGCGCTGATTTCCTGCTGGCTGCTGCCTGAAACACTCATCAAGGCGATGGTACGGGGGCTGTTGCGCTTGTGCTATCGCGTCGAGGTCAATGGCGCTGAGAACATACCCGCCGAAGGCTCTCCCGCTGTCGTGGTCGTGAATCATGTGTCCTTCCTCGACGGCCTGCTGCTTGCAGCGTTCCTGCCAGGCAAGCCGACCTTCGCCGTCCACACGCACATTGCCAATGCCTGGTGGATCAAGCCGTTCCTCGGCCTGTTCGATGCATTCCCGGTCGATCCCACTAACCCGATGGCTGCCAAGGCGATGGTGAAGGCCGTGCGCGAAGGCCGCACATTGGTGATCTTCCCCGAAGGCCGCATCACCGTAACCGGCGCGCTGATGAAAATCTTCGACGGTCCCGGCATGGTGGCAGACAAGTCCAACGCGCCGATCATCGCCGTCCGCATCGATGGCGCGCAATATACGCCCTTCTCCCGCCTGCGCGGCAAATTACGGCTGCGGATGTTCCCGAAAATCCGGCTGACGGTCTTGCCCCCGCGCAGCTTCAGGATCGAAGGTGAAATGAGTGGTCGTGCGCGCCGCGCTATCGCCGGACGCCAGCTCTACGACCAGATGAGCGACATGATTTTCGCCACGTCGCATATTGACGAGACGTTGTTCGAGGCGCTGCTTGAAGCGAAGCACATACACGGCGGCAAAACGCCCGTTGTCGAGGACATCAAGCGCCAGCCGATGACCTACGGCAAGCTGATTGTCGGCAGCATCGCTCTTGGCCGTGCGCTGACGCCCGGCACGAAGCAAGGCGAAGCGGTGGGCATCATGCTCCCCAATGTGTCCGCCGTGGTCGCGACCTTCTTTGCTTTGCAGGCGAAGGGCCGGATTACTGCGATGCTGAATTACACGGCCGGTCTCACTAATCTGAAAGCCGCCTGCACTGCTGCCGAAATACGCACGGTCGTTACTGCACGCGCTTTCGTGGAGCAGGCCAAGCTAAGTGAGATCGTTGCGGGACTTGAAGCAGAAGGCGTTCGCATCCTTTGGCTGGAGGATATTGGCGCAGGCATTGGCGCATCCGCAAAACTGCGTGCGCTCATCGCGTCGGCTTTCGTCGCGCGAAGCCACAAGCGTCTGCACATCACGCCCGATAGTGCCGCCGTGATCCTCTTCACCAGCGGATCGGAAGGCTTGCCCAAGGGCGTCGTGCTGACCCATCGCAACCTGCTGGCCAATTGTCGCCAGTTGGCCGCGCGGATCGACTTCAATTCGTCGGACATCGTGCTGAACGCGCTGCCCGTGTTCCACAGCTTTGGGCTGACCGGCGGTACGCTGCTGCCCATTCTGCATGGGGTGAAGACGGTGCTGTATCCTAGCCCGCTGCATTATCGGCTGGTCCCGGCACTGGCTTATGACGCCAATGCGACGATCCTGTTCGGCACCGACACCTTCCTGTCAGGCTATGCCCGTATGGCGCATAACTATGACTTCTATTCGCTGCGCTACATCTTCGCTGGAGCCGAGCGGGTGCGCGATGAGACGCGCAAAGCCTATTCGGACAAATTCGGCCTGCGCATTTTGGAAGGCTATGGCGCGACCGAAGCCGGACCCGTCATCGCGGTCAACACGCCAATGCACTTCCGCGCAGGGTCGGTCGGGCGCCTGCTGCCGGGGATAGAGGCGAAGCTGGACCCGGTGCCGGGGATCGAGGAAGGCGGACGACTGTCCATCCGTGGCCCCAATATCATGGCGGGGTATCTGAAAGCCGACGCACCCGGCGTCCTCCAACCGCCGGAAAACGGCTGGCATGACAGCGGCGACATCGTCACCATCGACGAGGAAGGCTTCGTCGTTATCCGGGGTCGCGCCAAACGCTTTGCCAAGATCGGCGGAGAGATGATCTCGCTGCCCGCCGTCGAAGGCTATGCCGCCGCCGCCTGGCCGGATGCTGAACATGCCGTGGTCACGCGACCGGACGCGCGCAAGGGTGAACAGATGGTGCTGTTCACCACGCGACAAGGCACGAAATCCGCAGAACTGCAGGCATGGGGCAAAGCCAATGGCATTTCCGAACTGGCCATCCCGCGCGATATTCGTGTCGTCGAAAAGCTGCCGTTGCTGGGTACGGGCAAGATCGACTATGTGACGATGGGGGACATGGCGAAGGCAACACCGTAAGCCGTTGTTAACCATGTCCCGCTAGGTCGGAGCCTTCGGATAGAAGGACAGGGCATGGCCGACAAAAAGGACGGATTCGCAAGTGTTTGCTACCGGATGCAGGCGCTGATGCGCGAGCAACCCAGAGGCTCCGCATGTCGCGAACCTTCGCGTCTCGATGATATGATCCATCGGCTCGGCGCAATTGCGGCAGGACAGCGCGCAGCTTAAGCCGATACGTCAAACGCTGCTCTTGCGGCACGGCCCCTTGCCCGGCAAGGCTGTGCACCATGAACAGCAATCTCACGACCGACCGCACTACCTTCGTCACCCATCTTGAATGTTCCATCAGTGGCGAACGCTATGAAGCGGACGTCATACAGGGGCTCTCACAGGCAGGGCGACCCTTGCTGGTCCGCTATGACCTCGACGCCGTACGAGCGCATGTCACCCGGGACGATATCGCAGCGCGGCCCACCGACCTGTGGCGCTGGCGCGAGTTGCTGCCTGTGCGCCACACCCACGACATCGTCAGCTTGGGTGAGATCGAAACGCCGCTCGTGCCCATCCCCGCCACTGGCGGCCCCAACGTGCTGGTGAAGGACGAAGGGCGCCTGCCCACCGGATCGTTCAAGGCGCGCGGACTGGTGATGGCGGTCGCCATGGCAAAGGCGCTGGGCATTACCCGGATCGCCATGCCCACAAACGGTAATGCTGGCGCAGCGCTGGCGGCTTATGCAACACGCTGTGGGATCGAGACTATCGTCCTTTGCCCGGACGATACGCCGGAAATCAACGTCCGCGAAATCGCCATGCAGGGCGCACGGGTATGGCGCGTTAACGGCCTGATCGACGATTGCGGCGCTATCATTGCCGAGGGTGCGACGCAGGGCCGCTGGTTCGACTTTTCCACGCTCAAGGAGCCCTATCGGATAGAAGGTAAGAAGACGATGGGCCTGGAACTGGCCGCACAATTCGACTGGTCGCTGCCCGATGCGATCTTCTATCCGACGGGCGGCGGCACCGGACTGATTGGCATGTGGAAGGCGTTCGACGAACTGGAAGCGCTCGGCTGGATCGGATCGCAGCGCCCGAAGATGTTCGCAGTGCAGGCCAGCGGCTGCGCCCCGATTGTGAAGGCGTTCGACGATGGCGTCGAACATGCTGAACGCTGGCAGGACGCACATACCGTGGCGGCGGGCATCCGGGTGCCCCGCGCAGTGGGCGACTTCCTGATCCTGCGGGCAGTGCGCGAAAGCGGCGGACGGGCCATCGCGGTGGAGGACGATGCGATCCTGGCTGCCGTCGACGACACCGCCCGCAAGGACGGCCTGCTGCTCTGCCCGGAAGGCGGGGCGACGCTGGCGGCCTACCGCCATGCCGTTGCGCATGGCTGGATCGAGGCGGACGCCCGCATTGTGCTCTTCAACTGCGCGACAGGCCTCAAATACCCGATGCCGGACGCATCGCGGACATTGGATCGGCATCAGCCCATCGACTTCGACGCGCTTTAGGGGACAATTATTAACGGCTCGGCGCACGTCACTTTTACGCTTAATTCGATGTTAACCATATTGCCTCATTTCCCTTCCCAAAGATCGTAACGGTTCCGCCTTGATCAAAGGCGTGCTTGGGAATGAGAAGGTCCACAGGGCATGACACAATCGAAAGCAAACAGCTTGCGCAGCGTTGCGATGGGGGCGCTGTGCGTTTCCCTGCTGATGCAAGGGGCACCGTCTTCGGCGGCGGATGTGGCGGGGCCATTGCCTGACGGAACACCCGTTGCCGCTCTGAACACCCCCAAACTTGCACAAGCCGCAATGCCTCAGCCATCTGCGCCCGTTCCGGTGACGGTCGTAGCGCCGCCCGCGCTTCATGATCCTTATGCCGCCGGTCCCGATGGCACTTTACCCCCGATGCCCGCCGATCCGGCGGAAACGGCGCAGGCCGAGCGCGAGAATATGGAACCGCCCCCTGGCGCGGTTGAATCCCTGCGCGATGCCATCGTCGAATCCCTGAAGGGCAATCCGGAAATTCAGATTGCCCTCGCACGGCAGGACGATGCCCGATTTGGCGTCGACGAAGCGCGCTCAGGCTATCTGCCCCATCTTGATGCGACCGTAGCGCTGGGTGGCGAACTCAATCAGCCGCAGGTCGGCGCGAACACCACCTTGCGACGCAGCGAAGGGGTCGTAACCCTGAATCAGAATGTCTGGGATTTCGGCACCACCATCAATGATATCAAGCGCGCACGTGCCTCCTATCGCAGTGCGCAGTGGGCAACCCGCGAGCGGATCGAAGCCATCTCCTACGATATCGCGACAGCGTATCTGAGCCTGCTCCAGCAGCAAAAACTCGTGGATCTTTCCAATCAGGAAATTACGGCTAACGAGAAGATCGTGAAGATCGTCACCATCCAGAACGATCTGGGGCTGACCACGCCTGCCGACATCAGTCGCGCAAAAGCGCGGCTCGAAAACGTCAAGGCCACCTTGCTCGACCGTACCAGCGCGTTGCAGCAGGCACGGGAGTCTTATCGTCGCCTGACCAATCATTTGCCCGGTCTCGCCATCGATCTGCCGTCGCCTGCCGCCGCGCTGCCGACGTCATCCGACGCGGCCGTGGGCCTGATCGACGATCGTAGCCCTCGCATGGCGCAAGCGGTGGAGGACCGGCGCTCGCTGGATCGCCAGCGCGCCAGCCAGACCGGCACGTTCTTTCCCCGTGTCGCCCTTCAGGCGCAGGGCAACTGGAAAGAGGATGTTCAGGGCCGTACCGGCAGGAATCAGGATGCGCGCGCGATGCTGACCGTCACCTACAACTTCTTCAACGGTGGCGCGGATATCGCCGTACGCAATCGCATCTCCGCGCGGCTGCGCGAAGCCGATTATGAACTGGATCGGCGTCGTCGCGAAGTCGAGCAGGACATACGCATCGACTTCAACGCATTGGAAGCCGCGCGCGGCAAGATCGTCACTATCGAGTCCGAAATTGCTTCGGCGGAAAAGGTCGTCGATCTTTATGCTCAGCAATTCCGTGAAGGTCGTCGCACTGTGTTCGACCTGCTGGATAGCCAGCAAATCCTGTTCAACGCACGTGCCAACCAGATTGCGAACATGACCGCAAAGACTGCCACCGAGTTTCGCGTGCTGCAGAAGCTGGGTGGATTGTTCGACCTGGTGAGTGGCGGCGAGCCCCTGCCCCCGCTCGTCGTTCCCGCACCCGGCGCAAAACGCTGAGCAAAAACGCCGGGATATCAAAGCGCCGCCCTGTCGCGGCAATACGGTAAATGCGTCGTTTACCATTTTTAAACGCGCCGCCGGATAGGCTGTATCTGAACAAATAGGAACTTCGCGCGATGGCCAGGATTAAAGGCAGTACGGGACGGGGCGGCAAGGGTGCCGTTATCAAAGAGCCTGTCGCGCATGCCGCCGAAGTGCCCGCCGATATCGACGTGAACGTCGCGAAGGGCATGACCAATTATGGCGATGCCAAGATTATCAATCTGGGCGACGATGGTCGTGCCGTGTTGGAACGCTTCTTCGGCGCGTTCAAAGCAGAAATTATCGATGTCGATGTCGTCCTGCTGTTTGAAGACGGCACGAAGATCATTATCCCCGGCATGGCACTTGCTGTGTTTTCCGGTAGCAATCCTCAATTGGTGTTCAAGGACAAGACCATGGCGGCCGAAGCGGCCGTGGACGGCGTCGGCGAAATCAAGGAACAGTCTTCGCCCATAAAATTCGGACTGTCGTCTGCCAGCGCCGACGAGGAAACGACGAAGCAGGCGGTAGGCGAAAAGGACAAGAACGCCGGAGGCATTCAGCCCACCGATTCCGCCCAGTCGCAGGCCAACGCGGCGGCCAAGGAAGACAACCAGCACAAGTCCGATGAAGACGCGAGCCGTCTGACGCAGAAGATCAGCAACACACCCTCCAGTGCCGGTGCCCCCGCCAGCCCGCCATCGGCGCGCTCCGTCGAGCCTACGCCGGATGATGCGATTGGCGAGGCCGGCATTGGCAAGTTGGTGCCTCAGCTTAAATTCACCCTGTTCAACCAGGAAGGCGTGAAAACCGGCGCCGAAGCCGGGGAAACCGTCGTGCGCGGTTCCACAGGTGGCACCGGATCGGCAAAGGACGCCAGCTATGGCGCGCAATCGACCAAGGAACAGGTCAGCGGAACGGCAGGTGACGACACCATCTATGCCGACAATCCAGCGATAACGCCGTCCGGCACGTCCCTGCGCGTTCTGCATGTCGAAGCGATGGTTCCTGCCAAGGATCTGTCGCTGCTGTCGATTCTGATCCCGTCCCTGCCTGCGGGCTATTCCATCGCCAACGCCACGCAGACAGACAAGGGATGGCTGGTCGCGGTTGACGCAGGCAACATTACCAAGCTGACCACCACTGTCGATGCCACGGGAAAGACCGTGCCGTTGCCGACAAACCAATCGCATTTCGCCTTCGATGTCAGTCTTGTTTACAATATCCCTGCAGAGGGCAAGGCTGCGGCGTCCAGCGGCTTTCAGGATGAATTCTTCCTGCCGGTTCAGCTTGGCCTGTCGACCGACGGGAAGAACAGTTCCAACAGCGTCGAAGTCTCCACCCATTTCGGTATCAAGGTCGTCAACAGCGCTTCGGATATGGTGGTTACCGATCCGGTCAGCGGCAATCCGGTCTATGTTCTTTTCTCCAACCCGCCGGGCACCGTCGTCAATGCAGGCGATGGCAATGATCGCATTGTCGCAGGTGCTGGCGAAGACCAGATCGACGGCGGTACGGGTGTCGACATCGTCAGCTACGCGCAGTCCAATGTGGGCGTGCAAGCCAATCTTGCCACCGGAACGGGATCGGGCGGATATGCACGCGGCGACACCTACGTCAATGTCGAAGGGCTGACGGGCTCAGCTTATGACGACAATCTGACGGGTAACGCTGGCGATAACCGCTTCGATGGCGGCGCCGGTGCCGACCGTATCGACGGTGGCGCAGGCTCTGACACGGTCGATTATTCGAAGATCGTGGTCGGAAAGGATGGCAAAGGCGTCGAAATCCATCTCGATGGAACCGCTTCGCACGGCGGCGAAGCCGAAGGCGATCAGCTGATCAGCGTCGAGCATGTCATCGGCACAGGGGGTGCGGATATTCTTGTCGGCAGTGCTGCCGATGAGCAACTGGACGGTGGCGCAGGCAACGATGTTCTGAAGGGCGGCGGCGGTGCCGATCGACTGGACGGCGGCGCAGGTTTTGACGTCGCGGATTATTCCGGCGCTGGTGCTGGCGTCCAAGTGGCGCTGAGTGGCACGCCCGGCATCGGCGGCGATGCACAAGGCGACGTACTGAGCAACATCGAAGCGCTCACCGGCTCCAGCTTCGACGATACGCTCACCGGCGACGCGGGCGACAATATTCTTAAGGGCGGCGCAGGCGCGGATACGATCGATGGCGGCGCAGGCACAGACTCGGTCGATTTCAGCGACAGCACCGTGGGCGTCACCGTCTTCCTGGATGGGCGTGCCGGATCGGGCGGCGACGCAGAAGGCGACCGTTACAGCAATATCGAAAATCTGACGGGTTCGGATTTCAGCGACCGCCTGGTTGGCGGCATAGGGGCGCAGACGCTCAAGGGCGGCCTTGGCGACGACGTGATCGAAGGCGGCGCGGGTGCCGACACTCTGGATGGCGGCGACGGTTTCGATATCGCCAGCTACGACAGCGCGGCGAGCGGCGTGCGCGTGGCACTGGACGGATCCACGCTGGAAGGCGGCGATCCAGTTGGCGATGTGTTCGTCAGCATCGAAGGGCTGGAAGGATCGCGCTTCGACGATACGCTGATCGGCACTGCCAGAGCGGACATCTTGCTGGGCAATGATGGAGACGACACGCTGCTCGGTCTGGGCGGCGCAGACACGCTGGACGGCGGCGCGGGTAACGATACCGTCGATTACAGCCTGTCGCGCTTTGCCGTGACGGTACGTCTCGACGGCGGACTTTCCGAAGGCGGCGACGCCGATGGCGACATGCTGCAGAGCATCGAGCGCGTGGTTGGCTCGTCCCTCGACGATAGCCTGATCGGCGGTACTAGCGACGATCGGCTGGAAGGCCGTAGCGGCGACGACGTTCTCACTGGAGGCGCAGGCGCTGACATTCTGCAAGGCGGCGAAGGCTCCGACACCGCCGATTATGGTGGCTCGGCAGCGGGCGTCACCGTTGCTCTGGATGGCTCGACCGGCATCGGTGGAGACGCGCAAGGCGACGTGCTGTCCGGCATCGAACGCTTGGTCGGTTCCGACCATGCCGACCGGCTGACCGGCGACGATCAGAACAACATTCTTAAGGGCGGGCTTGGCGACGATACGCTCATTGGCGGCGCGGGCGCCGATCAGTTGCAGGGCGAAGACGGCTTCGACACAGTCGATTATTCCTCGGCACAGGGTGCCGTTACTGTTCGACTGGATGGGAATGTCTCTTCAGGCGACCAAGCCGAAGGCGATCAGATTTCGGGCGTAGAGCGGGTGCTGGGCAGCGCTTATGCCGATACCCTCATCGGCAACAGTGGCGATAACACGCTGGAAGGCCGGGACGGCGATGACCTGTTGCGCGGCGGTCAGGGTGCAGACACCCTCATCGGCGGCGCGGGCAGCGACACGGCCGACTACAGCGATTCGAGCGCGGCGATATCCGCCAGCCTTGTCACAGGTACGGCAACCGGTGGTTCTGCGCAGGGTGATAGCTTCGACAGTATCGAAAATCTTTCCGGCTCCAACTACGATGACGGCCTGACAGGTAACGCCGGGGTCAACCGGCTGGCGGGCGGCGAAGGCAATGATACGCTTTCGGGTGGGGCAGGCGCCGACATCCTCGACGGCGGCGTGGGCTTCGACATCGCGAGTTATTCGACTTCGGCCAGCGGTGTGCGAATCGCTCTGGACGGATCGCTCGGCACCGGCGGCGATGCTGCAGGCGATAGCCTGACAGGTATCGAAGGTGTCACCGGATCGGCATTCAATGACGAACTGATCGGCAATGACGGCGCGAACCGCCTGACGGGTGGCGCAGGTGACGATGTGCTGCGTGGCGGCCTTGGCAGTGACGAACTGATCGGCGGCGCAGGCTTCGACACGGCGGACTATTCGCAGTCGGCATCGAACGTGATCATTTCCAATGACGGATCCATCGGCCTGGGCGGCGACGCGCAGGGCGACAGCCTGTCGCAGATCGAACGCATCGTCGGTTCGGCCTTTGACGACAGTATCACCGGCAGTGTCGGCAGCGACACTCTTGAAGGTGGACAGGGCAATGACGTGCTGCAGGGCGGCGGCGGCGCGGATGCGCTGGATGGCGGCGCAGGCGTCGATATCGCAGACTATAGCCTGTCCAACGCAGCGATTGTTGCAGGCCTCGACGGTCGTGCCAACACTGGCGGCGACGCGGCGGGTGACAGCTTCGCAAACATCGAGGGGATTTCCGGATCGGCCTTTGCCGACACGCTTTACGGTTCGGCCGAAGATGACATCCTGCGCGGCCAGGGCGGCAACGATCGCCTGACCGGCTTTGCCGGTGCCGACACGCTGGAAGGCGGTGCCGGTTTCGACACTGCCGACTATAGTGCCTCCGATGCAGGCGTATCGGTCAATCTGGGCACGGGCAACGCTTCGGGCGGCCATGCCGCAGGCGATACGCTGGTCAGCATCGAAGCCGTTGTCGGATCCAGCTTCGACGATACGCTTATCGGTGGCGACAATGCCGACAGCCTTTCGGGCGGCGCTGGCAATGACAGCCTGGCCGGACGTGCAGGCGCGGACATTCTGGACGGCGGGGCAGGCTTCGACGTCGCGGACTATTCCGCCAGCACCAGCGGTATCACCCTTATCCTCGACGGCAGCGTCGGCCAGGGCGGCGATGCGGCGGGCGACACCGTCCGTAATGTCGAACGTATTCTCGGCTCCGAATATTCCGACACCATCACCGGCGTCGGCGCCGACGAAGTACTGGAAGGCGGCGGCGGATCGGATACGCTGACCGGCAATGCCGGTAACGACACGTTGATCGGCGGCAATGGCGACGACCGTCTGTCGGGCGGCGCAGGCATCGACTCCCTGCAAGGCGGCGAAGGCAGCGACGTTCTTAACGGCGGCGCGGGCGCCGACATGATCGACGGCGGATTGGGCATCGATGCCGCCGACTATTCCGACTCCAGAGCGGGCGTGACTGTCGCACTGGATGGATCCACCGGAACCGGCGGCGATGCACAGGGCGACGTGCTGTCCAGCATCGAAACCATCATCGGTTCGGCCTTTGACGATACCCTGACAGGCGGCAACAATGCCGATCAGTTGGAAGGTGGCGCTGGCAACGACACGTTGCGCGGTGGCGCCAACAACGACACCCTGATCGGTGGCGATGGCAATGACTTTATCGAAGGCGGCGCAGGCGCTGACGTAATCGACGGCGGCGCAGGTCGGGACACAGCCGACTACAGTGCATCCGGCGGCGGCGTCACCGTGATGCTCGACGGATCGACCGGTCTTGGCGGTCAGGCGACCGGCGACATATTGCTGTCCATCGAACGGGTGGTCGGTACGGCTTTTGCCGATGCGATTACGGGTGGAGCGGCGGACGAAGATTTGATCGGCGGCGGCGGCGACGATCGCCTGGAGGGTCGCGGAGGCGCGGATCTTCTGGACGGCGGCGCAGGCATCGATACGGCCGATTACAGCAGCTCTGCACTGGGTGTGACCGTCGATCTGGCCACCGGCACCGGCACCGGCGGCGACGCCCAAGGCGATGCGCTGGTCTCTATCGAAAAGCTGGTCGGTTCGTCCGGCGCAGACATATTGAGCGGCGCGGCAAGCGACGATGCAATTTCCGGCGGTGCGGGCGACGACCTTCTGGTCGGTCGCGACGGTATCGACACGCTTCAGGGCGGCGCAGGCAACGATACCCTGGAAGGCGGCGCGGGCGGTGACATACTGGACGGTGGGGCAGGCTTCGACACAGTCGATTACTCTTCCTCGCTGGTGGCGATTTCCGCTGGGCTGGACGGTAGCACGGGTTCTGGCGGAGACGCACAGGGCGACGTGATGACCGGCATCGAGCGCCTGATCGGTTCCGACTTCAACGACACATTGACTGGCGGCCTGCAGAACGACACGCTGGAAGGCGGCGCAGGCAATGACAGTATCAGCGGCGCAGCTGGCAATGACACGCTGCGCGGTGGCGCAGGTGACGACATTCTAAGCGGCGGCAGCGCTGCGGACGTGCTGGATGGCGGTGCGGGTAGCGACACCGTGGACTATTCAACGTCCTCCGTCGCCGTCACCATCAACCTTGACGGGTCCGCCAGCAGCGGTGGCGATGCGACAGGCGATCAGCTTATCGGCATCGAAAATGTGACTGGATCCAGCTTTGACGATATCCTGAACGGCAGTACGGCGAATGAAGTACTGACCGGTGGCGCGGGCGATGACATCATCACCGGCGGCGCTGGCGACGACAGCCTTCGCGGCGGCAGCGGCAACGATATTCTGAACGGTGGCGCAGGCGCTGACGACATTCAGGGCGGCAATGGCATCGACACGGCAAGCTATGCCGGTGCGACGGCTGGCGTTTCGGTATCGCTGGACGGTACGCTGGGCACGGGCGGCGATGCCTTGGGCGACAGCCTGACCGACATCGAAATTCTCGAAGGGTCGGGATTCGGCGACGTTCTCGGCGGCGGCGGCTCTGCCGATACCGTTCGCGGCGGCGCAGGCGACGACCGCATTCTGGGCAGCGCGGGCGCCGACATCGTGGACGGCGGTGTAGGCTTCGACACGGTCGATTACAGCGCGTCGGCGGGCGCCGTACAGATCGTTCTGGACGGATCCCAGGGCGTCGGTGGCGACGCTGCCAACGATCAGCTCATCAGCATCGAAGGCGTTATCGGCTCCACGCTGGACGACAGCATCACCGGCAGCAATCAGGCCGACGTTCTGGACGGCGGCGCCGGCAACGACGTTGTCGTTGGCGGCGGCGGGGACGACGACCTGCGCGGCGGCGCAGGCAACGACCTGATCGACGGCGGCGCAGGCGCGGACCGCATCGACGGCGGCGCAGGCGTCGATACTGTGGACTATTCCACCTCCACTTCGGGCGTAAACGTCTCGGTCGATGGCACCACCTCGACGGGCGGTGCAGCCGAAGGCGACCAGCTCAGCAACGTCGAAAACCTCATCGGCTCGGATTTCGACGACGTACTGCTGGGCACTGGCGCAGCCGATACGCTGACGGGCAGCGCAGGCGACGATCGCCTGGGCGGTCGCGGCGGTGCAGATCGCCTTATGGGCGGCGCGGGCTTAGATACGGCAGACTATTCCGACGCGACCGCTGGCATCGCAGTGTCGCTTGCAAACGGAACAGGTACGCAGGGCGACGCCGCAGGCGATATTCTCGACAGCATCGAACATGTGGTCGGTTCCGGCTTTGACGACACGATCGCGGGCTCCTCATCGGCCGACATGATCGAGGGCGGCGCGGGTAACGACAGCATTTCCGGTGCGGGCGGCGACGATACGCTGCGTGGCGGCGCAGGCAACGACGTCATCGACGGCGGCACGGGCGCGGACGCCATCGACGGCGGCACCGGCACCGATACGATCGACTACAGCGCATCGGGCACCGGGGTTCAGGTCAACCTGAACGGCACCGTCAGCTTTGGCGGCCTGGCCGAAGGCGATCAGCTCACCAGCATCGAAATCGTGTCCGGCTCGGCCTTTGCCGACATCGTTACCGGCTCGGCGGCCAATGAACAGCTTCACGGCAACGCAGGCGACGATATCCTGCGCGGCGGCATGGGTGCCGACGTTCTGGATGGCGGCGCAGGCACCGATACGGCGGACTATTCGCTCGCCAGCGCGGGCGTTACGCTCAACCTAGCGACGGGCGGCACCGGCGGCGAAGCGGCGGGCGACAGCTTCGTCAGCATCGAAATAGTCGATGGCACCGGCTTTGCCGATACCATTGCCGGATCGACCGGCGACGACGATCTGCGCGGTAATGCAGGCAACGACATATTGTCGGGCGGTACTGGCGTCGATACCCTCGACGGCGGCACGGGCGACGATATCCTGAACGGCGGCGCAGGCGGCGACACCCTTTCGGGCGGCGCGGGCACCGATACGGCAGACTATTCGACTTCCAGCGCAGCGATCAGCGTCAATCTCGATGGTTCGCTTTCGGCGGGCGGCGATGCGCAGGGCGATACCCTGTCCTCCATCGAAAATGTCGTGGGTTCGGCGTTCGACGATACGCTGACCGGCACAAGTCAGAATGAAACACTGGATGGCGGCGCGGGCAACGATACGTTGCGGGGCAATGCCGGGTCCGACACATTGCTGGGCGGTGCAGGCGACGATCTGCTGATTGGCGGCGCAGGCGCAGACGTCCTGACCGGCGGCGCAGGCTTCGACACGACCAGCTATGCCGGTTCCAGCGTCGGCGTGAACGTAAGCCTCGACGGCGGACCTAGCACCGGCGGCGATGCCGAAGGCGACGTGCTTTCGGGCATCGAAGGCGTCATCGGTTCAGGCCAGAGCGACGTCATCGTCGGCGGTAACGCCGATGACGTGCTGGACGGCGCAGCCGGCGACGACACCATCACCGGCGGTGCGGGCAACGACGTGCTGACCGGCGGTAGCGGCGACGACGTATTGAGCGGCGGCCTTGGCGCGGATGCCATCGATGGCAATGGCGGCACCGATACTGCCAGCTATGCGGCGGCAACGGCGGGTGTAGCGGTCGACCTGTCAGGCAGCGCAGGCACGGCGGGCGAAGCGCTTGGCGATACGCTGAATAACATCAACATCCTGATCGGGTCGGGCTTTGCCGATACACTGGGCGGCGGTGCCGACAGTGAAACCATCCAGAGCGGCGCGGGCGACGATACTCTGCTGGGCAGCGCGGGCGCGGATACGCTGGACGGCGATGCGGGCAACGATACTGTCAGCTACGCGGCATCCGGCTCGGCAGTTACGGCTTATCTTGATGGCCGCGCGGGCAGCGGCGGCGATGCGGGCGGCGATGTGCTGCTCAACATCGAACGCCTGGTTGGCTCCGCCAATGGCGATACGCTGATCGGTGCGGCGCTTGCCGAAACCATCGCTGGCGGCGCGGGCGATGACCGCATTGAAGGCGGCGGTGGCGACGACACGCTTTCGGGCGACGCGGGCAACGACGTCATCTTGGGTGGCGACGGTGCGGATGCAATCTCCGGCGGCGCAGGCAACGACACGGCCAGCTATGCAGACTCCGCTTCGGCCGTCACCATCGGCCTCGACGGTAGCGTCGGCGCTGGCGGCACGGCACAGGGCGACACGCTGAACGGCGTCGAAATCCTGGTCGGTTCGGACTATGACGATACGCTGCTGGGCAGCATAGGGGCAGATACCCTACGCGGCGGGACCGGCGACGATCTGTTGCGCGGTGGCGTTGGCGCAGACGTGCTGGACGGCGGCGTCGGCACCGACACGGCCGATTATTCGACGTCCAGCGCTGGCGTGACCGTCGGTCTCGACGGCAGCACGGGCATCGGCGGCGATGCGGCGGGCGATACCCTATCGGGCATCGAACGCATCGTCGGTTCGGGTCATGCAGATCGCCTGATCGGCGGCATGGACAGCGAAACGCTGGATGGCGGCGCAGGCGACGACGTACTCGTCGGCAGCCTCGGCAACGATACGCTGATCGGTGGCGCTGGCACCGACACGGCGGACTACTCCACGTCTGCTGCCGGGGTCACCATCGGTCTGGACGGCAGCTTCGGTTCGAGCGGCGACGCATCGGGCGACCGCCTGGTCCAGATCGAGCGCATCATCGGATCGACGCAGGGCGATACCCTTTCCGGATCGACAGGCAACGACATCCTCGACGGTGGCGCGGGTAACGACACGCTGAGCGGCGGCGCAGGCAATGACAGCCTGTTGGGCGGCGCAGGCGACGACGTCATGGACGGCGGCGCAGGCGCAGATGCGTTCGATGGCGGTAGCGGCATCGACACTGTGAGCTTCGCCAATGCGGGCAGCGGCGTCACGGTCAATCTGGCAACGGGCACCGGCACGGGCGGCGACGCACAGGGTGACAGCTTCGCGAGCGTGGAAAACATCATTGGTTCCGATTTCGACGACACTGTAATCGGCTCCGCCAGCGACGAAGTCATCGTCGGCGGTGCGGGCATCGACACGCTGAGCGGTGGCGCGGGCGCAGACAGCATCGACGGCGGCACGGGTGACGACATCATCGCGGGCGGCGCAGGTGCGGACAGCATCGATGGCGGCGCAGGCTTCGACACGGCGGATTACTCAGCTTCGTCGGCAGGTGTGCAAATCATCCTCGACGGTTCCAGCGCATCCGGCGGTGATGCCGCAGGCGATACGTTGGTGCGTATCGAGCGCGTCATCGGATCGGCGTTCGACGACATCATCACCGGCGGTTCTGCAGGCGAAACGCTGGAAGGCGCGGACGGCAATGACACCCTGACCGGCAATGGCGGCGGCGATACCTTGCGTGGCGGTGCTGGCAACGACGTGCTGGCGGGCGGATCGGGCGCTGACTTGCTCGAAGGTGGCGCAGGCACAGATACTGCCGATTACAGCACGTCGACTACGGGCGTCACCGTTACGCTTGACGGATCGACCGGCATCGGCGGCGATGCGCAGGGCGACAGCTATGTCAGCATCGAACGGGTGGTCGGCTCAGGCGACGCGGATGTCCTGACGGGCAGCACTGGCGACGATATCCTGCTGGGTCAGGCAGGCGACGACAGCATTAACGGCGCCGCGGGCAACGATACCCTGTCCGGCGGATCGGGCGACGATATACTGACCGGCGGCGCAGGTGCGGACAGCATCGACGGCGGCAATGGCATCGATACGGTCAGCTATGCCGGATCGGCTTCGGGCGTAACGGCCTCGCTGGCTGGAGCTGCCGGTGTCGGTGGCGATGCGGCGGGCGATATCATCACCAACGCCGAAATCCTCGAAGGTTCGGCCTTTGCCGATTCGCTCTCAGGTCGCGCGGGCGTCGATACGCTGCGTGGCGGCGGCGGCAACGATGTGTTGATGGGCAGTGCGGGCGCAGACATTTTCGATGGTGGCGCAGGCACCGATACGGCCGACTATTCCGCTTCTGCTGCCGCGGTCACTGTCAATCTCGACGGGTCGGTATCGCTGGGCGGCGACGCCGCAGGCGATGCCCTCACCAATGTCGAACGGGTTATCGGCTCGCTCAATGCCGATACGCTGAACGGCACCGATGGCGCTGACATTCTGGAAGGCAATGATGGCGCGGATACGCTGAACGGCGGCGCTGGCAACGACAGCCTGCTCGGCGGCGCGGGCGACGACATGCTGCTGGGCGGCGCAGGCGCAGACGCCATCGACGGCGGCGCAGGCTTCGACACCGCCAGCTATGCCAGTTCCGCGAGCGCGGTGAACGTTGGCCTCGACGGCGGCACACAGACCGGCGGCGACGCAGCGGGGGATACCCTTAGCAACGTCGAGCGGCTCGTTGGTTCGGCCTTTGCCGATACCTTGCGCGGGGGTTCCGTGGGTGAAAACATCTCGGGTGGTGACGGCGACGATACGATCCTCGGTTCAGCAGGCGCTGATCAGCTTGATGGCAATGCCGGTTTCGATACCGTCGATTATTCCGGCTCGGCATCGGGCGTAACAATCGGCCTGGGCGGCGCGGCAGGCATCGGCGGCGATGCGGCAGGCGACCAGTTGACCTCCATCGAACGCATCGTAGGTTCCGGCTTGGCCGACGTGCTGACGGGCGCGACCGCAGACGACACGCTGATTGGCGGCGCAGGCAATGACAGCATTTCGGGCGGCTTCGGCAGCGACACGCTGCAGGGCGGCACCGGGGACGACACACTGATCGGCGGCGCAGGCGCAGACAGCCTGGATGGCGGCGCAGACATCGATACGGCGGATTATTCCGCGTCGGTCGGCGCAGTCACCGTGCATCTGGATGGACTGGCGAGCAGCGGCAGCGACGCCGATGGCGACATGCTCACCAACATCGAGCGGGTTCTGGGCTCAGCACAGGCGGATAGCATCCACGGCGGTGCAGCCGACGAAAGCCTCTATGGCAACGCGGGCGACGATACCCTCGTCGGCGGCGCTGGCGCGGACGCGCTCTATGGCGGCGCAGGCACCGACACGGCGGATTACAGCGGCGCGACTGGCGCGGTCACCGTCTCGCTTGACGGCACGGCAGGCTCCGGCTCGGAAGCGGCAGGTGACACACTGTTCACCATCGAACGCCTAGTCGGTTCGTCGTTCGACGATACGCTGAACGGCACGACGACCGACGATACGCTGCTGGGCGGCGCAGGCGCAGATACGCTTTCGGGCGGCGCAGGCGACGATATCCTCTCCGGCGGCGCAGGCGACGACATCTTGACCGGCGGCGCTGGTGCGGATCAGTTCGACGGTGGCACTGGCTTCGATACGGCAAGCTATTCTGGCGCGTTGAGCGCTATCACCGTCTATCTGGACGGCACTTCGGGCAGCCGGAGCGATGCAGCAGGCGATATTCTCGTCAACATTGAACAGCTCGTCGGCTCGGCCTTCGACGATCGTCTCTTCGGCGGCAATGGCGCAGAAACGCTGCTGGGCGGCGCAGGTGCAGACGTTATCCAGGGCGCAGGCGGCGACGATATCCTGCGCGGGCAGGATGGCGACGATGTTCTTATCGGCGGTCTTGGCGCGGACGTCATCGACGGTGGCCTCGGCACCGACACCGCGACCTATGCAACCTCGCTTTCGGGCGTAACGCTGTACATGGATGGCACGGTCTCGTTCGGCGGCGACGCCGAGGGCGACGTGCTGACCTCCATTGAATCGGTTATCGGCTCCAGCCTGTCCGACACCATATACGGATCGACCGGCAACGATCAGGTCGATGCGGGCGGCGGCGACGACGTTCTCTACAGCAGCGCGGGCGCGGATATCCTGACCGGCGGCACCGGCTTCGACATCGTCGATTATTCCAACAACGCCGTTGCGGTCACCGTCTATATGGATGGCACGGCATCGACTGGCGGCTTTGCTGCGGGCGATGTGCTGAACGGAATCGAACAGGTCATCGGCACGAGCCAGAATGACAGCGTCATCGGCTCGGCCAACGCCGACACCATCCTTGGTGGCGCGGGCGACGATCTTCTCGACGGCGGCGCAGCTAACGACAGCCTGTCGGGCGGCAGCGGCGACGATACCCTTGTTGGGGGCACGGGCGGCGACATCCTCGACGGCGGTGCCGGTTTCGATACGGCAAGCTACGCCGCGGCAAGCGCGGGCGTTGTGGTGCGTATGGACGGCGTGGCCAGTTCCGGCGGCGATGCGCTGGGCGACACGCTCAGTTCGATCGAACGCGTCATCGGTTCCGCTTTCGGCGACACTGTCGACGGCAGCGCGGGCAATGACCGCATCGAAGGCGGTGCGGGCGACGACCTGCTGCGGGGTCTGGACGGCACCGATCAGCTTTTCGGCGATGGCGGCAACGATACGCTTTCGGGCGGTCTGGGCGCAGATGCGCTGGACGGCGGCGCGGGCACCGACACCGCAGATTACTCGGCATCGACGACGGGCGTCACCGTCTATCTCGACGGCACCGCAGGCGTTGGCGGCGAAGCGGAAGGCGACACGCTGGCCAATATCGAAGTGCTGCGCGGCTCGGCCAATGCCGACACGCTGTACGGCGGCACCGGCAACGACAGCCTGATCGGCCAGTCGGGCGACGATACGCTCATCGGCGGCGCAGGTGCAGACGCACTTTCGGGTGGCGATGGCATCGACACGGCCAGCTATGCTGCGTCGGCAGCGGCCGTCACCGTCAATCTGGCAACCGGCACAGGCACGGGCGGCGACGCACAGGGCGACACGCTGACCGGCATCGAACGTGTCATCGGTTCGGATAACGCCGACACGCTGATCGGTTCGGCCAATAACGATACGCTGATCGGCGGCGCAGGCAATGACAACATCGACGGCGGCGCAGGCAGCGACGCTCTTGATGGCGGCGCGGGCGACGATACGCTCGTCGGCGGTCAGGGCAGCGACACGCTGGACGGCGGCAACGACTTCGACACGGCGGATTATTCGGCATCGACCGCAGCGGTCACGGTATATAACAATGGCATCGATGAAGGCGCAGGCGGCTCGGCTTCCGGCGACGTCCTTCTCAACATCGAACGCATCCTCGGTTCGGCCTTCGGCGATACACTGATCGGCGGCGCGAACGCCGATACACTGGTCGGTCAGGACGGCAATGACGTTATCGAAGGCGGTTTGGGCGCGGACATCATCGATGGCGGCGTCGGTATGGACACCGCATCCTATGAACATGCCACCAGCGGTATCACGGCAAGCCTTATCAGCAACACGGGGACGGCAGGCGAAGCCAATGGCGACAGCTTCGTATCTATCGAGCGTCTGCTGGGTTCCGACTTCAACGACACGCTGACCGGCAGCACCACCGCTGATACTCTGGATGGCGGCGCAGGCGACGATATGCTGATCGGCACTGCTGGTGCAGATACGCTGACCGGCGGCACTGGCTTCGACACCGTCAGCTACGCATCGGCTGCCGCAGGCGTTACCGTCAATCTCGACGGTTCATCGAGCAGCGGCGACATCGCTGCAGGCGACCGACTGACCACCGTAGAATCCGTTATCGGCTCGGCCTATGCCGACACCATAACCGGCACATTCTCCGACGATACCCTGCTGGGCGGCCTGGGCGACGACGTCTTGGCGGGCGGCACTGGCAGCGACATTCTGCAGGGTCAGGATGGCAACGATACGCTGCGTGGCGATGGCGGCGCGGATCAGATCGATGGTGGCGCCGGTATCGATACCGTCAGCTACACGACCTCTGGCGCAGCCGTCGTCATCGACCTGACACAGGGTACGGCTTCGGGCGGCGACGCGGCGGGAGACACCTTCGCGAACGTCGAACAGTTCGTCGGTTCGCGTCTGGGCGACACCCTGATCGGCGGTGCGGGTAACGACACGTTCGACGGGTTCGACGGCGACGACTTGCTGCGCGGCGAAGCGGGCGACGACGTCCTCACTGGCGGTATCGGCGACGATACGCTGATCGGCGGCGCGGGCGCAGACGTTTTGACCGGTGGCAGCGGCATCGACACAGTCGACTATTCCGCGTCGGGCGCGGCTGTTACCATCCGCACTTCGGGCACATCGAGCGGCGGCGATGCGGAGGGCGATACGCTGTCCGGCATCGAAAAGATCATCGGTTCGGCCTTCGCCGACCGCTTCGAAGGTAGCAGCGCAGCCGAAGACTTTACCGGCGCAGCAGGCGACGACCTCTTCATCAGCAGCGCTGGCGCCGATATCTATCGCGGTGGCGATGGCAGCGACACGGTGGATTATTCTGCGTCGTCTGCCAGCGGCATGAAAATCTTTCTCGACGGCAGCTTCGGCACCGGTGGCGACGCCGCAGGCGACCAGATTTTCGATGCGGAAATCGTCATCGGTTCGGCCCAGAACGACGAAATCACGGCCAGCGCATCGGGATCGACGATCCTGGCAGGCGACGGCAATGACTTCCTGTTCGGTGCAGGCGGCGCCGACATATTGAACGGTGGCGACGGCGACGACACGATCCAGAGCGGCCTTGGCGCGGATCAATTGATCGGCGGCAATGGCACCGACACCGCAGATTACCGCAACAGCGGCGCCGCCGTCACCATTTCCAGCGACGGCACGGCAGGATCGGGCGGCTGGGCGGCGGGCGATACGCTGACAGGCATCGAGCGGATCGAAGGATCGCTTGCTTATGGCGATACGCTGCGCGGCAACACTACGACGGCAACCGTCCTGTGGGGCTGGGGTGGCAACGACACCTTCGTCAGCTTCAGCCAGGCGGATAGCATCGACGGCGGCAGCGGCACCGACATCGTCGACTATAGCGGCTCCAGTGCCGGCGTCACCGTACGTCTGGACGGCACACTATCATCGGGTGGCGATGCCGCGGGCGACAGCATTCTGGCGGTCGAGCGAGTCATCGGGTCAGCCTATGCAGATACGATCTACGGCACCGGCGTCAACGAAACGCTGGAAGGCGGATCGGGCGACGACACGCTCGTTGGCGGATCGGGCGCAGATACACTCGACGGCGGCGCAGGCTTCGACACGGCGGATTACTCGTCTTCCGGCGGCATTTCCGTCCGCATGGATGGGACAGCCGGCACGGCGGGCGACGCCAATGGCGATATCCTCATCGGCATCGAACGTGTGATCGGGTCTTCACTGGCCGATATCATCACCGGCTCATCCAATGCCGACACCATCGTCGGCGGCGACGGGGACGACATCATCCGCCCCGGCCTCGGCGCAGATACCCTGGACGGCGGCAACGGCTTCGACACTGTCGATTACAGCAGCTCGTCGACAGGCCTCACCGTAAACGTGACCAACGCGGCCCTTTCAACCGGGCTGGCGCAGGGAGATACCTATGTCAGCATCGAAAACTACACGCTGACCGGCCTTGCCGATACATTCGTTGGCGCTGCCAATGCGGAAACCGTCTCGGGCGGCGCGGGCAACGATACGCTCGATGGCGGCGACGGTGACGACACGCTTAATGGCGGCGACGGCAACGACACGCTGATCGGCGGCGCGGGTGCCGATACGCTGTCAGGCGGCAACAACATAGATACGATCGATTACAGCGCCAGCGACGCAGGAGTCTCGATCTTCCTGAATACCGGTACCGGCAACACCGGTGGCCATGCGCAGGGCGACATCTTCGTCGGCGGCACCATCGAAAATGTCATCGGATCCGCTTTCGGCGATTACATCGTCGGTTCGTCGGTCGTGAACAACATCCAGGGCGGTGCAGGCAACGATACGATCATCGGCGGCGCGGGTGCCGACGTCCTGAATGGCGGCGCGGACATCGATACCGTCAGCTATGCCAATGGAGGGGCCGTCACTGTGTCCCTGGCGACCAACACCGGCACGGTGGGCGATGCCAATGGCGACGTGTTGAGCAATTTTGAGAATCTGATCGGTTCGGCCAGTGCCGACACCTTGAGCGGCGACAACAACGTCAACACGATCTGGGGCGGCAACGGCGGGGATACGATCAACGGTCTCGGCGGCGCGGACACGCTGTACGGCGAAGACGGCAACGACGTGATCAATGGCGGCGCGGGTGACGATTTCGTCTACGGCCAGATTGGCAACGACACCATCGATGGCGGCGCGGGTGCCGACTATCTGGATGGCGGCGCTGACATCAACACTGTCACCTATATCTCCGCGCTGGCGGCTGTTTCGGCCTCACTGCTGAGCGGCACAGGTACGCTGGGCGATGCCAATGGCGATACGCTGGTCAACTTCAGCCACCTTACCGGGTCGAACTATAACGACACGCTGACAGGCGATGCCAACCAGAACACCATCACCGGCAATAACGGCGACGATATCATCGATGGCGGTGCAGGCGTCGACACGCTCCGCGGTGGCAGTGGCAACGACATCATCCTGGGCGGCGCGCAATCGGACGTGAACGACGGCGGCGCTGACACGGACACCGTCGACTATTCGCTGAGCGGGTCGGCCGTCTCCGTCGATCTTGCCAATAATTCAGGCGTCGGAGGCGACGCACTGGGCGATACGTTCATCTCGATCGAAAACCTCACCGGTTCGGCCTATTTCGATACGCTGATTGGCGAGAGCAACGCCAACGTTCTGAAGGGCGGTTCGGGTGATGACCGCCTATCCGGCCTGGCGGGTAACGACACGCTGCTCGGCGGCGATGGGAACGACATTATCAGCGGCGGGGCCGGCGCGGACATCATCGATGGCGGCGCGGGCATCAATACGCTGTATTTTGGCACGAATCCCAACGATCCGTCCGCCGTGGGCGCGATGGCCGGGGTGACGATCAACCTCAATGGCACAACACAGGGCATCGGTGGCGAAGCCGCAGGCGACACCTACACCAACATCCAGATCGTTTATCTCACCAATTCAAACGATACGGCCTATGGCACGGGCGCTGACGAATGGTTCCGCGGCCTGGGCGGCGCCGACACCATCGACGGCGGCGCAGGCACCGACACAGTCTCCTATCTGGGCGGCACAAGCGGGGTGACCATCGGCCTCAACGGCGCGGCAGGAACCGGCGGCGAAGCGGCAGGCGATGTCTTGACCAACATCGAAATCCTGCGCGGTACGCAATATGACGACGTTTTGTCGGGCGATGGCAATGCAAACCAGCTATTCGGCAATGACGGCGCAGACATATTGCGCGGTGACGCAGGCGGGGACATGCTTGACGGCGGTGCGGGACGCGACACGGTCGATTATTCCGCATCGTCTGCTGCTGTGACGGTCCGTCTCGACACCGGTGCAGGCACGGGCGGCGATGCGGCTGGCGATACCTATGTCAGCATCGAAAATGCGACAGGTAGCGGGAATGGCGACACACTTTACGGCACCAGCGGCGACAACGTCCTGACCGGCAACGGCGGCAACGATGTCATGCACGGCGGCGCCGGTGCAGATACGCTGAACGGCGGCACGGGTATCGACACGGCGGACTATTCCGACTCCGGCGCAGCCGTGACCCTCAACCTCGACGGCACCACCTCTGCCGGTGGCGATGCAGAGGGCGATGTGCTGCTGTCCATCGAAACCGCGATAGGCTCGGCCAATAACGATACCATCATCGGCTCCAACGCGAACGAAACGCTGAGCGGCGGCGCAGGCGACGATACGATCAGCGGCAATGTCGGCGACGACGTGCTAAACGGTGAAGATGGAGACGACACGCTTTCAGGCGGATCGGGCGCCGACATCATCGACGGTGGCGCTGGTACCGATACGGTCACCTATGCCGGCTCGACGGCAGGTGTTACAGTCTATCTGGATGGCGCAACGCTGGGCAGCGGTGGCGAGTCCACCGGCGACCGCGTGTCCAACGTCGAACGTGTCATCGGCTCCGACTTTGACGATATTCTCTACGGCACCACGGGCAGCCAGACGCTCATCGGTGGCAACGGCAACGACATCCTCGTCGGCGGCGCGGATGCGGACACGCTGGACGGCGGCGCAGGCACCGACAGCGTTTCCTATGTCACTGCCACCTCGGGCATCACCGCCAGCTTCGCCAGCGGATCGCTGGTCGTCAGCGGCAGCGATGCAAACAGCGACGTCTATATCTCGATCGAAGGTCTGGTCGGCACCACTTATGCCGACTCGCTCACCGGCGGATCGGGCAGCGAGCGGCTGGACGGCGATGCAGGCGACGACGTAATCTACGGCAGCGCAGGCGCCGACACGCTGATCGGCGGAAGCGGCAACGACACCATCAATTACAATGCATCCGGCTCGGCCGTGACCGTCTATCTTGACGGTACAGCCGGGACCGGCGGCGATGCGGCTGGCGACACCATCAGCGGCTTTGAAATCGCTATCGGCAGCAGCTACGCTGACTCTCTGTTCGGCACCACTGGCTCCGACACGCTCTATGGCAACGATGGGAACGATACGATCCAGGCAGGGGCTGGCGCCGACACGATTTACGGCGAAGCAGGCGACGATCTGCTCATCGGTGGCGCAGGGGCTGACAGCATCGACGGCGGCAGCGGCACCGATACCGCCAGCTATGCTTCCTCCGCTTCGGGCGTAAACGCTTATCTGAACGGCCTGTCCGGTTCGGGCGGCGATGCGCAGGGCGATGCCCTGACCGCCATCGAAAACCTCATCGGCTCGGCCTTTGCCGACTTGCTGACGGGTGACGGCAATGCCAACACGCTGGACGGCGGCAATGGCGACGATACGCTCGTCGGCGGCGCAGGCGCAGACACGCTGAACGGCGGCGCGGGTTCCGACACGGCAAGCTATGCCGGCGCAGGCAGCGGCATCACCGCCAGCCTGGCGAACAGCGGATCGAACACCGGCGACGCATCGGGCGATATCTATTCCAGCATCGAAAACCTGACCGGCACGTCCTCCGCTGACACGTTGACGGGTGATGGCAGCGCGAACCGCCTCGACGGCGGATCGGGCGACGATACGCTGATCGGCGGCGCGGGAGGCGACACCCTGACCGGCGGCGCAGGCACGGACACGGCAGACTACAGCGGCGCAGGCGCAGGCGTCACCGTCTATATGGACGGCACCCTGGGCAGCGGCTCCGATGCAGCCGGCGATAGCCTCTCCAGCATCGAAGTCATCATCGGTTCGGCCTTTACCGATACGCTGATCGGCGATGCGGGCGCCAATACGCTGATCGGTGGCGATGGCGACGACACTCTGGTGGGTGGCGTCGGAGCCGATACGCTGAACGGCGGATCGGGTACGGATACCGCCAGCTATGCCAATGCAAGCGGCGGCATCACGGCCAACCTCGCCAACAGCCTCGCCAACACCGGCGAAGCGTCCGGTGACAGCTATGCCAGCATCGAAAGCCTGGTCGGCTCGGCCTTTGCGGACATGCTCTCCGGCGACAGCAACGCAAACCGCCTTTCCGGCGGCGCGGGCGACGACATCCTGACCGGCGGCGCCAGCGGCGACGTTCTGGAAGGCGGAGCAGGGTCCGACACGGCAAACTATTCGACAGCCGCAGCGGGCGTGGTCGCCAACCTTGCCAACAGCGGATCGAACACCGGCGATGCCGCAGGCGACAGCTATACCAGCATCGAGCATCTGACTGGCTCCACGTATGACGACATGCTTGTCGGCGATGGCGGTGCCAACATACTCGACGGCGGACAAGGCAACGACACGCTGGTCGGCGGTGCTGGCGCGGATACGCTCATCGGCGGCAATGGCACTGACACGGCCGATTATTCCGATGACTCTTCGGCCATCGCGCTCGACCTGTCCACGACGACGGGCACCGGATCGCTGGGCGACGCCAGCGGCGATAGCCTGAGCGGTATCGAACAGGTGATCGGCACCAGCTTCGACGACGGCTTCACGCTGAACCTGTCTGCGAACTGGTCGGTCAATGGCGGCGCAGGCTATGACACCGTGACGATGGCGAACAACAGCGGGTCGATCAGTGCCAGCAATCTGCTCGGCGTATTGAGCAATGTCGACGACATCGACTTCCGCGGCAGCGACGTGCAGGCGAACCTGACCATCGACGCGAACTTCATCCAGTCTCTGGTCGGCAACGGCAATAGCTCGCACCTTACCGTCAACTTTGATGGCGACGATGGCCTGACCATCGATCCGAGTGCCCATTACGCCCAGAACGGCAACGAATACACGCTCTACAGCGACGCAAGCATGACAACCGAGGTGGCGCGCCTCTCGGTAACGGGCTGACCGAGAAAGCCGCCGCCCTGCGAATGTGGGGCGGCGGCTTTCTCATCCTATCTGCCGAACGGCGTTCGGCAGATAGGAGGCAACGATCCTAGTCTTTTTGCCGGTGAAGCTCATCCCACAATTTCGTGGTGCCGGCTTCCTGCGCTTTGTTCGTATACTGAGCCGCTATCAACCACCCCTTGATCGGACGCAGGGGAAGGATCGTCGTCAGTATCAAAACGGGCACACCCGTCAGAAAATGCACCCACCATGGCGGTTGGGCCATAATTTGCAGCATTATGATAAAAATTACACCGGGAATGCAGGCGAACAACTGCACGAAAACGGCCGGGCCGTCCGCTGGATCGGCAAAAGCATAATTCAGCCCGCAGACTTCACACTCGTCCCTGACGGTCAGAAAACCGTCGAATATATGACCTTTTCCGCAACGAGGGCACAAGCCACGAATCCCTGTGTACACGGGCGAGAGTGGTGCCCAATGCTCTGGTGCAGTCCCATCGATACGTTCATCAAAACCATCCATCCAGTGCCTCCAGAAAGGCAGATGGTTCTTCGGTCCCCGTCACGCAACTGGACGTATTGTCCAACCTGCCCCTTCAAGTGGCGGTGTTCGGTAAAATTCCGAGTCAATGACTTGGCTTCACCTGACCTTCTGCAGCCTCACGATGTCCAGCCTTCACACATGGCGTCTCTGCTAATCACGATACACCGGCGGTCGCTTTTCCATAGCCGCGGTTAGCGCCTCGCGGTGATTGTCCGATGCCATCAGCGCAGTCTGCTCGCGCGATTCGGCCATCAGAATCGTCGCTGCATTGGTTTCCCACGGCAGATCGAGCAGACGCTTGGCCGCGCGGATCGCATCCGGGCTGGACGACGCGATGCTCCGCGCCATTTCCATCGCCACCGCCAGCGGATCGTCGGCGACATGGCTGACAAGCCCCAGCGCCGCCGCTTCGGCTGCCTTCACGCGCTTGCCGGTGAACACGATCTCCCGCGCGACATCGCTGCGCACCAACCCGCGCAGCAATGCGATGCCGCCCATGTCGGGTGCGATGCCCCAGCGGATTTCCATCATTGCGCACTCCATGTCGGGCGCCGCGACCCGGATATCCGCGCCCAACATCACCTGAAAGCCCGCGCCAAAGGCAAAGCCATGCACCGCAGCGATGACCGGCACCGGCAATGTCCGCAGCCCCCAACCGCATTGCTGGAACAGGTTCGCGTCTCCATGCGTGCGCGGCATCAAGTCGCGCAGATCCGAAGACTCTGCCAGCGCCGCCAGATCGACCCCCACGCTGAACGCGCGGCCCTCGCCCGAAATCACGACGCAGCGAATGTCGCGCCGCC
This sequence comes from Sphingobium sp. BS19, assembly GCF_027925545.1. Lineage (NCBI taxonomy): Bacteria > Pseudomonadati > Pseudomonadota > Alphaproteobacteria > Sphingomonadales > Sphingobiaceae > Sphingobium > Sphingobium sp. BS19. The sequence continues at coordinate 109,432 of NZ_BSEF01000007.1, read as the reverse complement.
CTGCTATCTCGTCGATCCGCCCGGCCAGCGCCTTGAACTGCACATCGTCAAACGCATTCATCTTGTCCGGTCGGTTGAGCCGAACATGCGCAACGCCATCGGCGACGTTCAGCAGGACGCGACCCTGCAAATCTGCTTGCGATACCATGTCGGTCTATTCCTCGATCAGATCCAGATAAGCGACCACGTCGTTGCTGGTTTGCAGAAACAAACCCATCTGCACGTCCTCGCTCTGCGTTGCGGCCAGGGCGAGCGCCTCGGCAAGCGTACCATACAGCAGCGTCGCCGCCGCGCCGCCGTCGGCATCGTCAAGATGATAGAGCCTAACGGCCACATCGCTGGAAATCGTACGCATCCCGGCATAATGCGGATGATGTCGCCAACAGGCAAGCGGCACGCGGGGAAACGGGCATGACGAGCTGGCTGGGAACGATCGTTGCCGAGATCGCACGGGAAATGGCCGATGCGTCGGATCGCGGGACTGTGGCCGATTATATCCCGCCGCTTGCCAAGGTTCCGTCCAGCCGATTCGGTATCGCTGTGGTGGAGGCGGACGGCACCTGCCACGCTGCGGGCGACGCGGACATGCCCTTTTCGATACAGAGCGTATCGAAGGTTTTCGGCCTGACCCTCGCACTCGGCATGGTCGGCGATGCGCTGTGGAAGCGCGTCGGACGCGAGCCGTCGGGCAGCGCCTTCAACTCCATCGTTCAGTTGGAGACCGAATTGGGCATCCCGCGCAACCCTTTCATCAACGCCGGGGCCATCGTCGTGTCCGATATTCTGCTGGGGCGTAACGAACCGCGCGAAACAATCGGCGAGATTTTGCGCTTCGTGCGTGGGCTAGCCGGGGACGAGAGCATCGGCATCGATGAGGAAGTCGCCCGCGCCGAACAGGATACCGGCTTTCGCAACATGGCGCTGGCGCAATATATGCGCGCATTCGACAACATCCATCATCCGGTCGAACGAACGCTGGGAATCTATTTTCATCAGTGCGCGCTGGCGATGAGCTGTCGGCAACTGGCTCTGGCGGGCCGTTATCTGATGTGCGGCGGCACCAATCCGGAGACTGGGCGCACGATTGTCTCACGGCAACGGGCGCGACGCATCAATGCGCTGATGATGACCTGCGGCCATTACGATGGATCGGGGGAGTTCGCCTTCCGCGTCGGTCTGCCGGGCAAATCCGGGGTCGGCGGCGGAATATTGGCGATTGCGCCCGGTATCGCTTCCGTTGCGGTATGGTCGCCCGGCCTCAATGCGCGCGGCAATTCGCAACTGGGTACGCTGGCGCTGGAACGCCTAGTGCAGCGTACGGGATGGTCAGTGTTCGATCCCGCGCCGCCGGTAGACGCCTAGGCCAGCGCAGGCTCTTCCGCGGTCATGCCCACAACTCGGGCCAGATCGGCGTCATCGATTGGCTCGTCGAATCGCAAGCCAAAGCCTTTGGGACTGGTGCTGACAATGCGGCCGAAGACTTCCAGATTCCCAATCGTCAAGCAGATCGGCACATCGCGCCGGTCCATCAGATAGGCTAGACGCGGGCGGAACATGGCCCCGCCGCTGGAAATATCCGTAACACGCCCTTCGAATGTGACCATACGATCGATAACGATCAGGGAGCCGTCAAGTGTGCACTCATAGCGTGCAGCGGCGCGGCTGAAGGTTTTCTTGGGACCGAAGAGGCGACGCAGTGAAATAGTCATGATGCGATGCTTTCCTGTTCAACCGGCTTTGCTGTCGGGCGTGCGATAGGCGACGTCGTCGGTTTGCGATATATCCTCGCCAACCGATTGCTGTTCCTGCGCGATGTTCATGCGACGCCGCAGCATTTCCATTTCCAGGCGTGCCCCTTGCAGACCACTGGACAGATCGGGACCTTCGCCCGCCACGCCTTCGCCTTCCAGCACGTTCAGACGGTCGAGCAATGCCGTCAGACGTGCCTGATTGCGGTCATTCTGCGCGATCATGTCGGCGAGGATCCCATGATCGCTGCGGCGCCCCGCCTCGATCTTCCCGATGGACTGACCCAGAGTTTTCTCGATCGAGCGCGCAAAGCTGCGCTGGCTCAACATCACGTCGCGCACTTCGGCGCGCAGTTTCTTCCGCTCGCGCCGTGCGGACAGCATCGGATTTCCAGCGAACAACGAACTGAACCAGCGCCTCGGCGCAGCGCTCGTGACAGGCATGGGCGCCGCGGACAACGGCGCATCGGTACTGTAATCGAGCAATTCGGATTGCAGCGCCACCATCCGGTCGAGCTGCGCGTGAAGCTGCGGCCCGTCCAGCGCACCTTGTCGGTCGATACCGGCATTCATGCCATCCAGCATCTGCCTAATCGTTGCGCGGTCGCGCTCGGCCATGTCGAACAGACCCTGAAACTGGCCGACCATCATAGTTTGATTACGCGCCAATTCGGCCACGACATCGGCAATGGGTTGGAGCAGCGGCGTCGGATCGGACACCTTCTGCACCGACTGAGACAGCGTCGTAACGGCGTTTGCCATATGCGCAATCGACTGCTGCGCATCGGCATTGATGTTCGCGCCACCGGCGACTGCCTCCCGCAAGTCGCGCAATTGTTTGCTGCCCACTTCAAGAGCGCGCACGACGCCGCTCATGTCGGCGCCAGCGCCCGAGTGGCTCTCACCTTGCGCGTTTTCAAGCGCTGCAAGGTTCGACAACCAATGTTCGAATTCGTTGCGCAGCGTCTTCATCGCGCTGGTCATGAAGCGTTCCAGCGCACCCAGAACCATCGACGTCATAAGGCCGAAGAGCGAAGAGGAGAAGCCGACGGACATACCGTTCAGCGGCGCCTTCATACCTTCGATCAGCTTGCCGAAGCTGTCGCCACCGGCATTGCCGGACACGTCCATCCCGCCGATCAGATCGCCCACCGAATGCACGGTCTTCATCAGACCCATGAACGCGCCGAGCAGGCCCAGGAAGACCATCAGGCCGGAGAAGTATATGAGCGTCGACTTGCGATCGTTGATGCGCTGGTCGACATCGTGTAACAGTACCTGGACGGTGGCATTGGAAATCTGGAACCCGTCCTTCTTGCCCAGCTCTTCGGTAATCAGCCGATAGCCTTGCCCGAGCAATTCGGGTTCCTGAAACACGATCGCAGGATGGCGATAGGGATCGAGCGGGCGGCGTGATCGGTCGCCATAGTCGACTTTCAGCGCCTTGAGCGCCTGCACTTCGTTCTGCAGGTTCAGCACATGGCGGAACGCAATGCCCGCCGCGAGGCCGAACACTGCGAAGATCGACAGGTTCAGCGCGACTTTGGCCTTGATGCCGGCAATCACGAATTCGTGCGCGTACACGCCAAGGCCAAGCAGAACCAGCATGACCATGGTCATTTTCAGCAGTTCGGATCGGATTTTCTGTTCCATCGTCACATATACTTTCGCTGATAGTGCCCCGTCAGGGTTTCAGAACGACACGGACGTTGTGGCCATCCTTGGAGGCCGGGTCCGATACGCGGATCTGGGTGTAGATATCGGCAGGCTTGATCCCCGCGCGAACCAGCAGGTTGCGCGTCATCGCGGCCCGGTAATAGGCAAGGCGCTGCGCTTCGGTGATCGAGGAGTTCTGCGGCGCAAAGGACCAGATTTCATATTTCATGCCCGGGGCCTGACGGGTCTGGAGGAAGTCGAGCACCTGCTTGGACGTTTCGTCATTGTAACGCACTGCCATCGGCTCGAACGATACCTTCAACAGAACATCGGCAGTCTTGACTTCGACGCCCTTGGAATCGTCGGGTTGCTCCATGGCCTTGACCTGGATCTTCAGCGTGTCGGCGGTTTCCCGCGTCCGGATGGTCAAGGCTTCGCTACCGTTGATAGGCTTGTCAGTGCGCAATATGTCGCCCAGCTCGGCATTGGAGCTTCCGGCTTCTGCCGTAACCTGCTGCGTGGCTGTCTGGCTTTTTGCGCCTTTGCCATTGGCTCCGGCGGGATCGTCCTGCGCGCTTTTCTGCTTCGCTTCGATCTGCGCCTTGAAATTCTGAAGGGTACGCTGGGACAGAACCATCACCGCTGCGCTCATGATGACGAGCAGGAACGTGACGACCATGATAACGGTCGTCAGGACGTCGACAAACGCCGGCCAGTGATTGACTTCGCCTTCTGCTGAAGCACCCGCCACGAATATTCCCCACATATTGGCCGCATGGCTGCACGCGGACCGGTTTCAAGAGCGATTGGTAGACAATTAACCTTAATAAACCCTCACCAGCATTCGCCGGCTATGCGGCCCGGCTGGCGGCTTGCTGATTGCGCATCATCATGAGGATTTCCGCGCGCGGGCGGTCGGCAAAGATCTTGCCGTCCTCCAGCCAGATCACGCGGTCCACCAGATCGAGCAACGCCATGCGATGCGTGGCGATCACTAGCGTCCGGTCCTTCGCGACGTCGCGCAATCCTTCCATCACTGCTTGTTCGCTGTTGATGTCCATCGCGGCCGTAGGCTCATCGAGCAGCAAGATCGGCGGATCGCGCAGCAAGGCGCGGGCCAAAATCACCGATTGGCGCTGTCCACCCGACAGCTTGACGCCATTGGGACCGACATTGCGGCCATAGCCTTCCACGCTACGGCTGACGAACCGGTCGAGGCCCGATGCGGCAATAGCACGTTCGACGATATCGGCTTCCGGCTCGGGCAAGCCCAGCAGGATATTGCCCCAGATCGACGTGTTGAACAGCGTCGCGTCCTGCGCCGAATAGGAAATGCTCTGCCGCAGATGGCTAACGGCATATTGATCGATAGCGTTGCCGTCGATGGTGATCGCACCGCCCTGCGGCTGATGCAGACCAGCCAGCAACTGCAGCAGCGACGACTTGCCCGACCCGGAGCGTCCGATCAGCGCGATCTTCTCCCCCGGCTTGATCGTCAGGGTGATGTCCTTCAGGCTCGGCGTGGCCGCTTCGCTATAGGAAAAGACGATGTTCTGCAGGCGGATGTCACCCTTGATCGCGCGCGTCTTGACGGCGGGATCGGATGTCTCACGCTCCGGCTCGGCACCCAGAATCTTTGAAAGCGCAGCGAACTGCGACAGGCTCTGATAGCCTTTCGATACGATGGAGATGGCAGCGGACACCGGGACCATTGCCCGGCCCGTAAGCATCGTGATCGCGACGAGCGCACCGGTCGTCATGATCCCGGCCTTGATCTGAAACACGCCGATGATGACGACCATCACGGTCACGACCTGCACAAGCAGCCCTGCCATAGAAGTCGGCAAGTCGTTCCACTTGCGCGCGACTTTCGAACTGATGCCAATATGGTCGGACACGATGTCCCATTGGCGCAGAAAATGCCGTTCGGCCTGATTCGCCTTGATCGTCGTCAGCCCTTCGGTCACGTCGACGACCAGGTTGCTGCGCGCGTGCATCAACTTGGAAGACCGGCGGCTCGACAGTTTGAGAGCATAGGCTGCCGTAATCCCGACGAGTACCATGGCTCCAGCGCCGACAATCGGCCCCGCAACCGCCCAGCCACCGATTAAGCCGATGAGCGCAACATAGCCGAAGAAGAACGGCACATCGACGCAGAAGGTCACGATTGCCTGCGGAACTAGGAGTGAAAGCCCCTCGACATCGCGCAGTGCCGTCATCAATCCCCCTACACTGTTGTCGGCATGGCCGATTCGCGCGTGGAGATAGGACGCCATCGCCCGGTTCTGGATCGCTTGCCCGACACGCACCCCGACGGCATCGATGTAGCCGCCCCGGACATGCTTGAAGACAAATTCGAACACGAGGACGAGGGCAACACCCGCCGACAGAGCCCAAAGCGATTCGATCGCCAGATTGGGCACGACGCGATCATACACAGCGCGCATATATAGCGGGATCGCCAGTGCGCACAGGTTGAGCAACACCGCTGCAAGGAGCAACTGCCCCAGCCGCTTGCGTTCGCTGAGGAACGTACCGACCAGCCACAGCCGCGGGTTGCGCCGCACGAAGGTCCGTTCGTCGTCCAAGTCAAGCCCATTGGCCGGATCGACATGACCGCACACCAACACATCCTCGCTCGCCACTTCTTCAAGGACCGGCATAGGCACCAGCTTTTCGCCGGTCGCATCGATAATCGTACCATGCGGATCGTCACCTAGGCCGATGAGCAAAACCGACCCGCCGTCGCGCAACTGCAGCACGATAGGCAGATCTTGCGACGTAAGACTACGCAGGGGGCGGATCTCCCACCGCGCATCCAGTCCGGCGCGCGCCATCGCGATGGGGGCGAGTCGCGGGTCCATGAAACCATTGGGTAGGGGGAGCGCAGCGATCAGCATGTCGCGCGGTGTCGGCTTTCCGCAGAGAGCACTTAGCCGCTCCAGGCAAGTCACCAGCGAAGCAGGTTCGATCGATCCGTTCCAGTTGCGCGCCGCTATAGAAGCGTGTCGCGCCCGCTCGGAACGCGAATCGGGCGACGCGCCCAATCCTATGGCCGCCATCAATCGCCCCACGAGGCTAACGCCGCTTTGATCGTTTGAAGCATGCATTTTAGTACGGTCCCCACGTCTGTCGTGGGATCATTAAACATTCTTAAGGATAATGAGTGGTAAACGCCGCTGAGATTTTTCGGGGACCACGACATGAACTTCAGTGCGATAAGGGATCGAATCATCCGGTCGATGGGTGGCGCCAGCCTTTACGAAGGTGTGAGCAGCCGCGAACTTGCCGCCGCTTTCGCAGGCGATGTAAAGGTAGCCAACGCACCGATCGACGGCATTGCACCGTGGAGCGCGCGCATCCGCACCGACCGCCAGACGCGCGTGCTCAAGGTTCTGACCGTCCTCGTCGTCGCGTTCCTTGCCTGGGCGATCTTCTTTCAGGTGGACAAGGTTACCCGCGGCGCGGGCCGGGTGCTCCCCTCCGTCCAGAATCAGGTCGTGCAACATCTGGAAGGCGGCATCGTCACCGATCTGCTGGTCAGCGAAGGTCAGCGCGTCCGCAAGGGCCAGATACTGATGCGCGTCAGCAATCAGTTCACCACCGCCGATTTCGAAAATGCGCGCACAGACGTCGTCGCCAAGCGAATTGCCCTCGCGCGCATGGACGCCGAAGTCAGCGGCGCATCCAACTTCACCGTTCCGGCCGATCTGGCGAAGGCCGCGCCGGATATCGCCGCATCGGAAGAAGCGCTCTTCTATTCCAGTCGCAATCAGCGGGGCCAAGAAACCGGCATCATTGCCGAACAATCGCGCGCCCGCCGGGCGGAGATCGCCGGTCTGCAATCGCGGCTCAAGAACCTGCGCAGCGAACAGACGTTGATGATGACCCAGCTCGGCAAGCTGGAACGGGCCTATGAAGCGGAAGCCATTTCGGAGCGCGAAGTCCTGGAAAAGCGCTCGCTCCTTCTCGCACTCCAGACACGGATCGCCGACGTTGAAAGCCAGATTCCGCAGGCGATGGCGCAACTGAGCGAAACCTCTGCCCGTCGCGGTGAAGTGTGGACCAAATCGGTGCAGGAAACCAAAGTCGAAGCGGCCAAGCTTCGCATGGAACTGGCCAAGGCCGATGAGACGCTGGGCGCCTATACCGACAAGGAATCGCGCGAAGAGATCCGCGCACCGATGGCGGGCATCGTCAACAAACTCTATGTGCAGACCGTCGGCGGCGTCATTCGCGGCGGCGAACCCATTGTGGAAATCGTCCCGGTCGACAAGGTCGTGATGGTCGAAGCTCGCATCGCGCCCAAGGATCGTGGCCAAGTATGGTCCGGCCTGCCCGCCAACATCAAGATTTCGGCCTATGATTCGGCCATCTACGGCGGTCTGGAAGGCAAGGTCGTGGATGTATCGCCCGACGTCATTCAGGATACGAAGGGTGAAGTCTTCTATCGCGTCCGCCTGCGCGCCGACACGACGCAATTTGGCGCAGGGAAACCCGTCATCCCCGGCATGACCGCCGAAGTGAACATCAAATCGGGTCGCCAGAGCATCATGGACTATATTCTGGGCCCGCTCATTCGCATCCGCGACAGCGCGCTGCGGGAGTAGCTATAGGGCTGTCCGGCGCGCGAATTCGACATAGAGTTCGCGCAGCCGCATGGCGACCGGACCCGGTGCGCCATTGCCCACCGCCTGCCCGTCCACCTGAACCACCGGCATGACGAAGGTCGAGGCGCTCGTGTGAAAGGCTTCCTGCGCCATGTGAATCTCGGCGACGGTAAAGCTGCGCCGCTCTAGAGCTATGCCTGTTTCCTGCGCCAGCGCAGCCACCGCTGCGCCGGTGCACCCCGGCAGAACAGCGTGCGAATTGGGCCGTGTCACCAGCACATTATCCTGCGTCAGGATGAACGCAGTGGCCGATGCGCCTTCGGTCACTTCGCCGCTATCATCGACCATCCATGCGTCATCGCACCCTGCCACCTGCGCCTCTCGCTTCGCCAGCACCTGCGCCAGCAGGGCAACGCTCTTGATATCCCGACGCACCCAGCGCAGGTCGGGAACGGTCTTCACTGCGATCCCCCGGCGCGCGGCTGGAGACTCCACGATGGCCTTATGCGTCGCAAACATCACCAAGGTCGGCGTGAGATCAGGCGGCGAGAGAAAATCGCGCCCTGCATCGGTGCCGCGCGTAATCTGAAGATAGACGAGTCCCTCGGTCATGCCATTGCGCGTCACCAGTTCCCGCTGCGCATCTTCGACAGCGTCGAGCGACAGCGGCAACGTCAGATCGATTTCCCCGCACGACCGCGCCAGCCGCGCCAGATGCGCCGCGCTGTCCACCAGCTTGCCGTCCAGCACCGCCGCCACTTCATAAATGCCATCCGCAAACAGAAAGCCGCGATCCAGTATAGACACTTTGGCGTCGGCAAGCGGCAGGAAGCCGCCATTGAGATAAGCGATGGCAGTCACGATAGTCTTTCATGCTGGGGAAGCGACACAGATAAGCCGACACATAGCAATCCATGCGGCAGGCGGAAGAGGAAACGCCCTTCCCCTGCCCGCCTCACTTGCTAAGGTGCCGCACATGTTGAAAATTATCCCCGCCATCGCCGCACTGATCCTCGCCACGCCCGCACTTGCGCAAACCGCGCCGTCGCCCATCGATCCCAAACAGATCGAAAGCAGCGTCCGCACGCTTGCTTCGGACCTGTTTGAAGGGCGCGCGCCGGGTTCGGCGGGCGAAGATCGCACCATCGGCTATCTGATCGCGCGCTTTCAGGCGCTGGGGCTGGAACCCGGGGGACCCGATGGCCAATGGACGCAGCCGGTGCCGCTGCTCCACACGAAACTGGGCGCAGCGAAGGCGCTTGGCGTTTCGGTGAAGGGCAAGGCGACGCCCTGGAACGTGGGGAAGGACGTCTATCTCTCCACCCTGCAACCCGCCGACACCGTTGCCGTGGCAAACGCGCCTATGGTGTTCGTAGGCTATGGCGTAAAAGCGCCAGAGCGCGGCTGGGACGATTTCAAGGGCGCGGACCTGAAGGGCAAAGTCGCCGTCTTCCTCGTCAACGATCCCGATTTCGAAGCCATCAAGGGCGACGACGCCTTCGACAAGTTCGGCGGGCGGACCATGACCTATTATGGCCGCTGGACCTACAAGTTCGAGGAAGCGGCGCGACAGGGGGCCATTGGCTCGCTTATCGTCCACGACACACCGGGGGCCGGCTATGGATGGAACGTAGTCGTCAGCCCGCAAGGCGAGAACTACGATCTGGTGCGCGATGCGGACAAGGTGACCAGCCTGCAGCTGCAAGGCTGGATCGAAGGCAGCGCCGCGACGAAGCTGTTTGCCGATACCGGGCTGGACCTGTCGGCTTTACGCAAGGCGGCGCGCAGCAAGACGTTCAAGCCTGTGCCGCTGCCGAGTGCAACTTTCGCCGCGACCTTCCCGGTTACGCGCGAAGTAGTGCAGAGCAAGAATGTGCTGGCGAAGATCCCTGGTACCAAACGTCCCGATGAAATCGTGATGTTCGGCGCGCATTGGGATGCGTACGGCAAGGGACCAGCCGACGCGGAAGGCCGCATCTATCGCGCCGGGGCCAATGACGACGCGCTTGGCATCGCCGGTCTGTTTGAGATTGCGCGTGCTATCAAGTCAGGACCGCCCCCTGCCCGATCGGTGGTGTTCGCCGCATGGACAGCCGAAGAACGGGGGCTGTTAGGATCAGAAAGCTATGCCACGCATCCGGTCTACCCGCCGGAGAAAACGGTTGCGAACCTTGCGCTCGATATCCTGCAGACGGCAGGCACAGCAAAGGACGTGATCCTCGTTGGCGTCGGCCAAGGCACGCTGGAAGACGATCTCGCCACCTTCGCAAAGGCCCAGGGGCGGACGGTGACGCCCGAAAATCTTCCGGAACGTGGCCTGTTCTATCGCGCCGATCACTTTTCGATGGCGAAGCGTGGTGTGCCGGTGCTGCTGATGATGGGTATCGCCGGTGCCGCTGACCTGGCGCAGGGCGGACGCGCCGCTGGGCAGGCGTGGATCGATAGCTATACAGGAAAATGCTATCATCAGGCCTGCGATGCGTGGGACGCGACATGGAATCTGGACGGTGCGGTGCAGGATATCGACCTGATGCTGCGGATCGGCAGCGATCTGGCCAATGGAACGCGCTGGCCGGAGTGGAAACCGGGCAGCGAGTTCAAGGCGATTCGAGACAAGAGCGCGTCAGCCCGGAAATAAACGATCAGGCGTTCATTTCCTCCGGCCACTCCACCATGATCGCCCCATCACCGCTTCTGATTAGGAGCGGAATCGGCATCGAACGTCTTGAATCCGCTAGAGCTTCCGCGATCTTCTCACGCATCATCGCGTCCAGCGCGGCCTCCTCCCGATCCATGGCCGTGAGCCTGCGCGTATGACTTCGCTGATCGATGCATGGCGACCGATCAACAAGTGCCTCCACCCGTTCGGCCAACGGACCTCAGATGACGGTACTGGCCTGGATGCCCGACTGGGCATGACTAATCTGCGCGATATGACAATGTCATATAGTTGCGCGGCGCAACTCATGCAGCGGAAAAGGCCTCCGTCCGGGGGGACGAAGGCCTTTTGCAAACCGTCTGACCGGTGCCTTATGCTGCCAGCTTGCGCAGCACGTAGGGCAGGATGCCACCGTTCAGGAAGTAATCCAGTTCGTTCACGGTATCGATGCGGCACAGCGCTTCGAAGGTGAAGGTCGAACCGTCGGCGCGGGTGACCTGCACCGGCACCATCTGGCGTGGCTTGAGGCCCGAGACGCCCGTGATGGTGAAGGTTTCGTCGCCCGTCAGACCCAGCGTTTCGCGGCTCTGGCCTTCGGCGAACTGCAGCGGCAACACGCCCATGCCGACCAGGTTCGAACGGTGAATACGCTCAAAGCTTTCGGTGATGACGACGCGCACGCCCAGCAGATTGGTGCCCTTCGCGGCCCAGTCGCGCGACGATCCGGTGCCATATTCCTTGCCTGCGATCACGACCAGCGGCGTACCGTCGGCCTTGTGGCGCATCGCTGCGTCATAGATCGGCATCGTTTCGCCATTGTAGCGAGTCATGCCGCCTTCGACGCCGTCCAGCATCTGGTTCTTGATGCGGATGTTGGCGAAGGTGCCGCGCATCATCACTTCATGATGGCCACGGCGTGCGCCATAGCTGTTGAAGTCTGCCTGTGCGACCTGATGTTCCTGCAACCAGACACCGGCAGGCGAAGATGCCTTGATGTTGCCGGCGGGCGAGATGTGATCGGTGGTGATCGAATCGCCGAAGATCGCCAGCGGCTTGGCCTCGATGATGTCCGCAACCGGTGCCGGCGTCATGCCCATGCCTTCGAAATAGGGCGGGTTGGCGACATAGGTGGAACCTGCACGCCATGTGTAGGTGTCCGAACCCGTCACGTCGATTGCCTGCCAGCGCGCATCGCCGGTGAAGACCGTCGAGTAGCGGCTGACGAACATTTCGCGGGTCAGCGCGCCGTCCATGACCGAACGGATTTCGTCGTTGCTGGGCCAGATGTCTTTCAGGAACACGTCCTGCCCATCCTTGCCCTGACCGATCGGGGTCGTGACGAAATCGGTCGTGACCGAACCCTTCAGCGCATAAGCCACGACCAGAGGCGGCGAAGCGAGGAAGTTTGCGCGCACATCGGCGGACACGCGGCCTTCGAAGTTGCGGTTACCCGACAGGACCGAGGCAGCGACGATGTCATTGTTGTTGATCGCGGCGCTGATCGCAGGCGCCAGCGGGCCGGAGTTACCGATGCAGGTGGTGCAGCCATAGCCCACGAGGTTGAAGCCAACCGCATCGAGATATTCGGTCAGACCCGCCTTGTTGAGATAATCGGTCACGACCTGCGATCCCGGCGCCAGCGAAGTCTTGACCCAGGGCTTTGGCGTCAGGCCGAATTCGACGGCCTTCTTCGCGACCAGGCCGGCTGCGACAAGAACGGAGGGGTTCGATGTGTTAGTGCAGGAGGTGATGGCGGCGATCACCACGTCACCATCGCCAATGCCATGATCCTTTCCGTCCACATCGACACGCACGGGTGCGCTCTTCTTGTAGACCTTTTCCAGATCGGCGTTGAACACATCGTCGACCTGCGACAGGATGACCTTGTCCTGCGGGCGCTTGGGACCGGCGAGCGACGGCTGGACGGTGCCCATGTCGAGTTCCAGCGTATCGGTGAATACCGGATCGGCGTCTTCGACGTTCAGCCAGAAACCCTGTTCCTTGGCATAGGCTTCGACCAGCGCAATGTTCTCTTCGGTACGACCGGTGAGGCGCATGTAATCCAGTGTCTTGCCGTCGATCGGGAAGAAGCCGCATGTCGCGCCATATTCCGGTGCCATGTTGGCGATGGTTGCGCGGTCGGCCAGCGACAAAGCCGACACGCCCGGGCCGTAAAATTCGACGAAGCGACCGACAACGCCCTTGGCGCGCAGCATCTGCGTCACGGTCAGCACCAGATCGGTGGCGGTGATGCCTTCGGCCAGCGTACCCGTCAGCTTGAAGCCGACGACTTCGGGGATGAGCATCGAGACCGGCTGACCGAGCATCGCCGCTTCCGCTTCGATGCCGCCGACGCCCCAGCCGAGCACGCCCAGGCCGTTGATCATCGTTGTGTGGCTGTCGGTGCCTACGCAGGTGTCGGGATACGCAACCGTCGCGCCCGAAGAATCGACCGAGGACCACACCGCCTGGGCGATGTTCTCAAGGTTCACCTGATGGCAGATGCCGGTGCCGGGGGGCACGACCTTGAAGTTGTCCAGGCTCTTGCTGCCCCATTTCAGGAAGTCGTAGCGTTCTGCGTTACGCTGATATTCCAGTTCGACGTTGTCTTCGAATGCCTTGGGCGTGCCGAATTCATCGACCATGACCGAGTGATCGATGACGAGATGCACGGGGACCAGCGGATTGATCTTGGTCGCGTCGGCACCCAGCGCGTTCATCGCGTCGCGCATGGCGGCCAGATCGACGACGCAGGGAACGCCGGTGAAATCCTGCATCAGCACGCGCGCGGGGCGATACTGGATTTCGCGCTGCGACTTGCCCTTGTCGGCCTGCCAATCGATGATCGCCTGAATGTCCTCGACCGTGACCGTCACGCCATCCTCGAAGCGGAGCAGGTTTTCCAGCAGCACCTTCATGCTGAACGGCAGGCGGGATACGTCGCCCAGCTTGGCAGCCGCTTTCTTCAGGCTGTAAAAGGCAATGTCCTTGCCGCCGACGCTGAGCGTGTCGCGGGTGCTGAGGGTGTCCTGTCCGATGGCTGTCATAGGTCGCGCGTCTCCGTCACAAAGGCTGCTGACCACACGGATGGGGGAGGATGCGACAAGATGCGACCGGGCCGATAGGACGTCAGACGAAGGGCGCCCAGAAACCCTGTCGCACCATACATCAACCGGCGGTCAAAGCGGGTAAATCCCGGTGCGCCTGCGCCATAGCGCATGGCGACACGGAGTCAACGGGCGCAGGGCCAAACACACGAGAAAGCGCAGTCTCGCACGGTCGAAAACGCCCCCGCAGTTTAATATTCGATCGATTTCGTCGCAAGAGGGAAACAACTCGCCGCCCAGGTGTTGGTGTGGATTATGTGTGAAGGGAGGCCCGTCGTGAACATGTTGAGCGCTTCTTCTCCAGAGCGAATGGGTGCCCAGCAAGTGGCGCGACCTATGCCCTTGTATCGCCCTAACATAGCAAATCCCTGCCCCGGATGCGGGAAAAGCCATTGGCTCGTGGGGCGCGTGATGGCTCAATGCGCCTTTTGCGAGACAGCAATGCCGCTGGCGCATGGCTGGCGATTGGAAAGCCTCGCGCCAGACTGAGCCCGAGTACCATTCGATGCGACTGCGTAACGTTCAGCTTTCAGACAGCTATCGCGTCGCAATAGTCATGGCCCATGAGCCTTTCCGCCCTTTTTAGTGTAATCGTTGCCGCACTGCTGGCCAGCCTTTTGCCAGGATCTGGGCAAAAGAACACGGTACAGGACTGCGCCAAAGCATCACCTTCCAAAGATAGGGATCATGGCACGAAGGCTGGTTTGGATGAAGGCGAACGCCATTTCATCCTGATGTAGGTGCCTCAGCCTACAGTTTCGTCCAGCAGCGCCTTGGCTTCCTTGCTCTGCCAATCCATCGCACCGATCACCCGTGCTACTTCCTTCCCCTCGGCATTATAGAGCACACTGGTCGGCAGCAAGCCGGTGGCATAGTGGAACCCGAACTGATTTTCCGGGTCCAACCACGCCTTGAGATGTGTGAATTTGCGCTTGGCAAAGAAGGGATCGACCTGCGCCGCGCCTTGGCTGTCCTGCGATATCGTCAGCACCTGCAACCCCTTGGCCGCATAATTGCCCGCAACGGCGTCCAACGTCGGCATTTCCGCCACGCAAGGTGTGCACCATGTCGCCCACAGATTGACCAGCAAGGGTTTGCCCGCAAAATCCTGCAACGTCGCATCGCCGCCACCGGGCGCCGCGAAGGTGAACTTCGGCGCGGGCGTGCCAGCCTTGCTGCGATCCAGCGTAAATTTGAACGCAGCACTGTCCTCCGCCTTGCCTGTGCTGGGCACTTCGTCGGGCGTTGCAGCCGCCGTGACATTGGCTGACGACGCATTCGCCGCAGCGTCTTGCCCGGAGGGCGGGGATTGCCTATCGCATGCGCCAAGCACGCCGGTCATCAGGAGCAAGGCCATTACGGATCGCAAGGAAGTCTCCAATAGCATGTGGGGCGGGCGTTTTGCCGCCGGCCCGGCTTCAGTCATGCGCGAGATAAACGCCTCCATCCCCTTCGACAAGCGATTGTGGCAACAGGATATCGCCGGATCGAAGGCGCATGTCGCCATGCTGGGGCAACAAGGCATCGTTTCGACCGAGGATGCGGCAACGATCAGCGCCGGTCTGGATCAGGTCGCCGGCGAATATGCGGCGAACGGCGTACCCGTCGATCTCGACCTTGAAGATATTCACATGGTCACCGAATCGCGGCTGGCCGAATTGATCGGGCCGGTTGCCGGACGACTCCACACCGCGCGCTCGCGCAACGATCAGGTCGCGACCGATTTCCGCCTCTGGGTGCGCGACGCCATCGATCAGGTCGAAGCAGGCCTCGCCGCCTTGCAATCCACGTTGCTGACGCGCGCCGAAGACCATACCGATGCGGTGATGCCCGGCTTCACACATTTGCAGTCGGCGCAGCCCGTAACGCTGGGGCACCATCTAATGGCTTATCATGCGATGATCGGCCGGGACCGGTCGCGCTTTGCTGATGCACGGGTGCGGATGAACGAATGTCCGCTGGGTGCAGCGGCGCTGGCAGGCACAGGCTTTCCGATCGATCGTCACGCTACGGCGGCGGCACTCGGCTTCGACCGGCCCACCGGCAACAGCCTCGACAGCGTATCGGATCGCGACTTCGCGCTCGATTATCTGATGGCCGCGACCCAATGCAGCCTTCACCTCTCCCGCCTTGCCGAAGAATTCGTCATCTGGGCAAGCCAGCCCTTCGGCTTCGTCAAACTGCCCGACGCCTATTCCACCGGCAGTTCGATCATGCCGCAAAAGCGCAATCCCGATGCAGCCGAACTGGTGCGCGGCCATGCCGGACGGATCGCAGGCTGCATGACGGCGCTGGTCATCACGATGAAGGGCCTGCCGCTCGCTTATTCCAAGGATATGCAGGACGACAAACCCCCAGTGTTCGAGGCGCACGACCTGCTGGGTCTGTCCATCGCCGCGATGACCGGCATGATCGAAACCGTGACCTTCCGCACCGACCGGATGCGTGGCCTGGCGGAAAGCGGCTATGCGACCGCCACCGATCTGGCCGACTGGCTGGTGCGCGAAGCCAATGTGCCGTTCCGCGAAGCGCATCATATCACCGGTCGCGCCGTCAAACTGGCCGAGGATCGCGGGGTGCAGCTTGCCGATCTGCCGCTCGCGGACCTCCAGGACATCGACGCGCGAATCACCGACGGCCTCTATGCCGTGCTGACGGTCGACGCATCGGTCGCCAGCCGCCGCAGCCATGGCGGCACCGCCCCCGATCAGGTGCGCGCCCGCATTGCCGAAGCCCGCGCCAAGGAGCATGCCGCATGACCCGTAAACTGGCGATCAGCCTCGCTCTGTTGGCGACACTTGCGGCCTGTGGCGGACGCCAGGCGCTCAAGCCCGCAGAGGGCGCGCGGCCAATCCCCACAGCGCTCGGCGCCACTGCCCCGCAAACGGCACAGGAACTGATGACGCCCTCCACGCAGTCCCGCCCCGAACGCAATGCGGAATTATTGACACAATCGAAGGAACGCACTGACGATCCATTCGACTTGCCGCCCAGCGCCCACTAAGCGACGCTCATGGATCATTTCGAATATCGCGACGGCGCCATGCACGTCGAACAGGTGCCGATGGCGGCCATCGCCGATGCCGTCGGCACGCCCGTCTACGTCTATTCCACTGCAACGCTGACGCGCCATGTCGGCGTGTTTCGCGAAGCGCTTGGCGCGCTCGACAATCCGCTCATCGCCTTTGCGGTGAAGGCCAATCCCAATGCAGCGGTGCTGGCCACGCTCGCCAAGCTGGGGCTTGGCGCCGATGTCGTGTCGGGGGGCGAGTTGCTGCGCGCCTTGGCGGCAGGCATCCCGGCGGATCGCGTCGTGTTTTCCGGCGTCGGCAAGACCGAAGAGGAAATGCGACTCGCACTCGAAAAGGGCATTTTCCAGTTCAATCTGGAAAGCGAACCGGAAGCCGAAATGCTCAATGCCGTCGCGGTGGCAATGGGCAAGGTCGCGCGCGTCGCCTATCGCATCAACCCCGATGTCGATGCTGGCACGCATGCCAAGATTTCGACGGGCAAGTCGGAAAACAAGTTCGGCATTCCCTATGATCGCGCCATCGCCGCCTATGATCGCGCTGCGCAGTTGCCGGGCCTGGATGTCCAGGGCGTTGCCGTCCATATCGGCAGCCAGTTGACCGACCTTGCACCTTTGGAAGCGGCTTTCGTGAAAGTCGGCGCGCTCATCGAAGCATTAAGCGACGAAGGCCACGATATCCGCACCGCTGATCTGGGCGGTGGCCTGGGCGTGCCCTACGATCCGGCTTTGCCTGTGCCCCCCAGCCCCGCCGACTATGGCGCGATGGTGACGCGCTTGACGCAGGATTGGGGCGTACGGCTGATGTTCGAGCCGGGGCGCGTCATCGTCGGCAACGCCGGTGCCCTTATTTCGCGCGTGGTGCGGGTGAAGCAGGGCGCGACACAGCCTTTCGTGATCGTCGACGCGGCCATGAACGACCTCCTCCGCCCCAGCCTCTACGACGCATGGCATGATATTCGCGCCGTGAAGCCCAGCGGAAAGTCGACCACCGCCAATGTCGTCGGCCCGGTGTGCGAAAGCGGCGATACTTTCGCGACGAACCGCGCGATGGATCATGTGCAGGCCGGCGATCTCGTCGCCTTCATGACGGCAGGCGCTTATGGCGCGACGATGGCCAACACCTATAACAGCCGCGCGCTCACGCCCGAAGTGCTGGTATCGGGCGACAAATGGGCCATCGTGCGCCCCCGCCCGCCGATCCAGACGCTGATCGACGGCGACATCATCCCCGACTGGGCCAAGTAGGGCCAATGCATAGCCTGCCGCTGTTCGTTCGACTGGCGGATCGGCCTGTAATCCTGCTGGGTGAAGGCGAAGCGGCAGACGCCAAGCGCCGGTTGCTGGAACGGGCAGGCGCGCGGATCGTCGACGAAGACGCGCAAGCGGCGCTCGCCATTGTCGCCATTGACGACGATGCCGATGCGGAAGCCGCCATCGCAAGACTGAAGGCGCGCGGCATATTGGTGAACGCCGTCGATCGGCCCACCCTGTGCGATTTCACTTTGCCCGCCATCGTCGATCGCGATCCGGTGTTGATCGCCGTGGGAACCGGCGGCGCGTCGGCGGGATTGGCCAAAGTGGTAAGGCAGCGGATCGAAGCGTTGCTCCCCGCGACACTCGGCGCATTGGCGCTGGCACTGGAAGCCGCGCGGCCCATGATGAAAGAACGCTGGCCGCTTCCTGCGCAAAGGCGGCGGGCGCTGGACGCTGCCCTCGCCAGCGGTGGGATGCTGGACCCGCTCGCCGTGCAGGATGCCGAAGCAACCGCGCGCTGGCTGGCGTCTGCGGGGGAACCTGTGGCGGATCGGATGATCGCTATCCTGCTGACATCGGGCGATCCCGACGACCTGACGCTTGGCACGGCCAGATTGATGGGTGAAGCGGATCGCATCTACCATGCTGCCAATGTACCGGCGGAGATTCTCACGCGTGCGCGTGCCGATGCACAGCGCATAATGACCGAAATAGCCCCAACCGAACCGGGTCCCGGCCTGTCGCTCTGGCTGGAAATTGCGGCGGGTTAGGCCTGCGCGCGCGCCGCGTTGAGTTGCGCGAGTTGTTCGGTCAACATCTGAATGGATTGCGCAATCCGTGTCCGGTCGGCGGTCAGTTCCTCCAACTGGGTGCGCGCCTCGCCCAGTTCGACGGCGCGGCGGGCGATCCGGGCATCCAGCGTTTCGTTGTGGCGCTTGAGATCCGCGATCCGCTGAGCGCGCGAAACGATGTGACGGATGCGCGCATCCAGCACCTCGAAATCGAAGGGTTTGACGATCTGGTCGTCCGCCCCGGCCTCCAGCGCTTCGACAATGGCGGACGAATCGCTTCGCCCCGTGATCATCAGCGTGCTGGCGCCTACCATCATGCCGGACGCCTGCATCTTGCGCAGCGTGTCCACTCCGGACAACGCCGTCATGCCCATGTCCAGAATGATAAGATCGAACCGCTGGGCATTCAGGAAGGACAATCCGGCAAAGCCATTCTGGGCCAGCACCACGTCATGTCCCATGTGCGAAAGCCGACGCCCGATGACGGACAGCGCCGTGGGATTTTCATCGACCACTAGCAACCGCAGGCGGCGCGACGGGGCCGACGCGGTATCTCGAACATCTGGCGTGATATTCTGGCTGCGGGGAAATCGGAACATGGCGACAATTCCAAGCTTTTGGAACCTGACGTTTAGTCACCCGACTGCAAAGAAATAGTTAACGCCGCATCAACCTTCGCGAAACCGGTTGGCTTCCATTGCGGTACGCAAGGCCCCGTCCACAACCCGCCTGCCGCCTGGACCATGCGTCACCACCACGCAATCGCAAGTCGCAACGCACTCACCGTTCTGGAACGCGGCTGCATATATCGTCCAGCTCGTATTGCCGATCTTTGCAATGGAGCAGCCCACGGTCACTTCGTCAGGGAAGTGTGCTTCCTGCAGATATTCGACATGCACCGATGCGATGAGCCAGCGGACACCCTGATCCTGCGGATGGCGACCCAGATGCCGATGAAAGTGGACGCGTGCCGTCTCGAAAATTCCGGCCATGGCGACATTGTTGACGTGCCCCATGATGTCGAGATCACGAAACCGTGTGGCCATGGTTTTGACGAAGGGATAGCGATCGATTTCGAGGCGCCAGGGGGCGGGCTTTGCCATATCCAGCCTTTCGCGGTCGGGACAAAAATAGTGTCGCTTGTGCTTAGCCCCCCTCTCGCAATATGCAATCGGGCTAAGCCGTGGAAGTGCCACAAATTCCGGAATTGCAGCCTTTATGACACAATCTAAGACATTTTTGCCCAAGGTCGCCTTCGATGCGTGTGCTTTGCTGGGCGAAGGGCCGCGCTGGCATGGGGCCGAGCACCGGCTGTACTGGGTGGATATCGCCGCCAACACACTTCATCGGTTCGATCCGACGACGGGTATGAACGAAACACGCCTCTTTCACGCGCCAGTCGGATGCTTTGCCTTTGACGCAAAAGGTGGCCTGTTGCTGGCAATGAAGGATGGCTTTGCGACGCTGGCCGATTGGAACGCCAATCCCGTGCCGTTCGGCGATCAGATCTTCGCCGATCGCCCCGACATTCGCTTCAACGACGGGCGCACCGATCCGCAGGGCCGCTTTTGGGCCGGCAGCGTGAACATGGCCAAGTCCGCGCAGGATGCCGCCCTTTATCGGCTGGATGGCGATGGCACGATCAAGGAGATCGAAAGCGGTATGCTGACCTGCAACGGCGCAGCGTTCAGCGCCGACGGGCGACGATTCTACCACAGTGACACGCCCACCCATGCGGCCCGCGCCTATGACTATGATCCCGACACCGGCACGCTGTCCGGTCGCTGCATCCTGCATCAGTTTCCCTTGGGTGAAGGACGCCCCGATGGCGGATCGGTCGATGAGGAAGGCTGTTACTGGACGGCGCTGTTCGACGGCGGTCGTGTTGTCCGATTGGCGCCGGACGGCGCGATTCTGGCGGAAGTCGCATTGCCGGTCACTCGCCCGACGATGATCGCGTTCGGCGAAGACGATCGCCGCACCGCCTTTGTCACCACCGCCCGCACCGGGCTGACCGAAGCGCAACTGACCACCCAGCCATTGGCAGGCGCAATTTTCTCGTTCCGCGTTGATGTGCCGGGCCTACCCGAATGGCCATTTGCGCGGCCATAGAAATTCTTGGTCGAAGGGAAGGCTCTGGGCGCTGTACAGGCGCAGCATATTACTAAAGGCAATATCCATGTCCCTAACGCATCTCCAACGTCTGGAAGCCGAAAGCATCCACATCCTGCGGGAAGTGGTGGCCGAGGCAGAGCGCCCGGTAATGCTCTATTCCGTGGGCAAGGACAGCGCCGTCATGCTGCATCTGGCCAAGAAGGCTTTCTACCCTTCGCCGCCGCCCTTCCCGCTTCTTCATGTCGATACGACGTGGAAGTTCCGGGCGATGTACGAATTGCGCGAAAAGGCCGCGCGTGACGCGGGCATGGAATTGCTGGTCTATCAAAACCCGGAAGCGATTGAGAAAGGGATCAACCCGTTCGATCACGGTCCCCTGCACACCGACATGTGGAAGACCGAAGGGCTGAAGCAAGCACTCGACCTCCATGGCTTCGACGCGGCCTTCGGTGGCGCGCGGCGCGACGAGGAAAAGAGCCGCGCCAAGGAGCGCGTGTTCAGCTTCCGCTCGGCCAATCATCGCTGGGATCCCAAGCAGCAGCGCCCCGAACTGTGGCGTCTCTACAATGCGCGCAAGGCGAAGGGCGAATCGATGCGCGTCTTCCCGATCAGCAACTGGACCGAGCTCGACATCTGGCAATATATCCATCTGGAAAATATCGAGATCGTCCCGCTTTATTTCTCCGCCCCCCGCCCCACGGTCGAACGTGACGGCATGTTGCTGATGGTCGATGACGACCGTTTCCCGCTGGCCCCCGGCGAAGTGCCGGTCGAACGCTCCATCCGCTTCCGCACCTTGGGCTGCTATCCGCTCACCGGCGCAGTCGAGAGCGAAGCGACCACCTTGCCGCAGGTCATTCAGGAAATGCTGCTGACGACCACATCGGAACGCCAGGGCCGCGCCATCGACAAGGATTCGGGCGGCGCAGGCATGGAGAAGAAGAAGCAGGAAGGTTACTTCTGATGACGGACGTAATCTACAAGACCGATGCGCTGATCGCTTCCGACATCGACGCCTATCTCGAAACGCATCAGCACAAGACGATGCTACGGTTCATCACCTGCGGGTCGGTGGACGATGGCAAGTCGACGCTGATCGGGCGGCTGCTTTACGACAGCAAACAGATTTTCGAGGATCAGCTTGCCAGCCTTGAAGCCGACAGCAAGAAAATGGGCACGCAGGGGCATGAGATCGACTTCGCCTTGCTCGTCGACGGTCTGGCCGCGGAACGCGAACAGGGCATCACCATCGACGTTGCCTATCGTTTCTTCGCTACCGAAAAGCGCAAATTCATCGTCGCCGATACGCCGGGGCATGAACAATATACCCGCAACATGGTCACGGGCGCATCCACCGCCGATCTGGCCGTCATCCTGATCGATGCGCGCAAGGGCATTCTCACCCAAACCCGGCGGCACAGCTATCTGGCGCACCTCATCGGCATCCGGCATATCGTGCTGGCGGTGAACAAGATGGACCTCGTGGGGTACGATCAGGCGACGTACGACGCCATCGTCGCCGATTACGCGACCTTCGCAAAGAGCATCGGCATAGAGAGCTTCACGCCTATGCCGATCAGCGGGTTCAAGGGCGACAACATCACCGGCGCCAGCGACAACACGCCCTGGTACACTGGCCCGACGCTCATGCAGCATCTCGAAAGCGTCGAAGTCGATACCGACGCGCAGGCGGATCAGTCGTTCCGCATGGCGGTGCAGTGGGTCAACCGTCCAAACCTCGACTTCCGCGGCTTTTCCGGCATGATCGCCAGCGGCACGATTGCACCGGGCGACAGCATCCGCGTGCTGCCCAGCGGCAAGACCAGCACCGTCGCGCGCATCGTGACGCTGGACGGCGATCTGCCGCAGGCCGTTGCGGGGCAATCCGTAACCCTGACGCTCGCCGACGAAGTCGATTGCAGCCGGGGCGATGTGATCGCCGCCGCCGCCGATCCCATCGCCACCGCCGACCAGTTCGAAGCGACCATCGTGTGGATGGACGAAGCCGAAATGCTCCCCGGCCGCCCCTATTGGATGAAGACCGGCACGCAAACGGTCTCCGCAACCATCCAGCAGCCCAAATATCAGGTCAACGTCAACACCCTGGAGCAACTCGCCGCAAAGACGCTGGAACTGAACGCCATCGGCGTGGCCAATCTTTCCACCGACCGGGCCATTCCCTTCGCGCCTTATGCAGAAAATCACGATCTGGGCGGCTTCATCCTCATCGACCGGATGACCAACCGCACGGTCGGCGCAGGCATGATCCATTTCGCGCTGCGCCGTGCTGAGAATATCCACTGGCAGGCCGTCGATGTCAGCCGCGAGGCCCATGCCGCGCAAAAGAGCCAGTCGCCCAAGCTGCTCTGGTTCACGGGCCTCAGCGGATCGGGCAAATCGACCATCGCCAACATCGTCGAGAAAAAGCTGTATGCACTGGGCAAGCACAGCTTCCTGCTGGACGGCGACAATGTCCGTCATGGCCTCAACCGCGATCTGGGCTTTACCGATGCCGACCGTGTGGAAAACATCCGCCGCGTGGGCGAAGTCGCCAAGCTGATGACCGACGCAGGCCTGATCGTCATCACCGCCTTCATTTCCCCCTTCCGGGCCGAACGCGACATGGTGCGCGCCTTGCTCCCGGCGGATACGTTCGTCGAAGTCCACATCGACACGCCGCTGGCGGACGCAGAAGCACGCGACGTAAAGGGCCTGTATGCCAAGGCCCGCAGCGGTGCGCTCAAGAACTTCACTGGCATCGACTCCCCTTATGAGGCACCTGTGAACCCTGAAATCCGCATCGACACCACCCGGCTGACGGCAGAGCAGGCAGCGGATATCATCGTCGAAAATGTCATAGGCATCTGGAGTCACGATCTGTGAGCGACCCCGTATACGATCTTGCTGCCGACGCCGCGCTGGCCGCCGAACTGGCAGAGGAAGCCGGGCGTATCCTGCTCGATGTGCGCGTAAGCGGCCGGTTCGAGGGCAAGGCGATGGGCGCGGAGGGGGACCGTATCGCCAACGCCTATCTGGTCGAAGCTTTGATGGCACAGCGGCCCGACGACGGCCTGCTGTCCGAAGAGCGCAAGTGCGACGGATCGCGCCTCGACAAATCGCGTGTATGGATCGTCGATCCGCTCGACGGCACACGCGAATATGGCGAAGGCCGCGACGATTGGGCCGTGCATGTCGCCTTAGCGGTCAAGGGCGTGGCGACGGTCGGCGCGGTTGCCCTCCCTGGGCTCGGCCTGACCCTGCGATCGGACCGGCCGCAACCCTTGCCCCCGCTCAACGCCCCCCTGCGGATGCTCGTATCCCGCAGCCGCCCCGCTGCCGAAGCCGTAGCCGTTGCCCAGACGCTTGCCGCGGACCTCGTCCCCATGGGGTCGGCAGGCGCGAAAGCGATGGCCGTCGTCCGCGGCGAAGCGGACATCTATCTCCACAGCGGCGGCCAATATGAATGGGACAATTGCGCCCCGGCTGCCGTCGCTCTGGCGTACGGCCTCCATTGCGTCAGGCTCGATGGGCAGCCTTTGGTCTATAACCGGGCCGACCCCTATCTGCCCGACTTGCTGATCTGTCGTGCAGAGGTGGCCGACGCCGTGACGCAGGCTATGGCTTCCCTCTAGCTCAGAGCCTCATCGAGCAACCGCGCCAGACGCAAGCCGCCGCGCTCGATCTGCAACCGCACCGCCGGAATCTGCGCTTCGATCTGTGCCTCGCTCATTGTGCCACGCACATCGCCATGCGGCGCACACACATCGGCACCGCGAATGGCGGCATAGGCGACGTCGCGGCTGATCTGCCAGCTTTCCCGGCTCCAGTCCTCGGTTGTGCCAGTCGCCATCTGAGCGCGCTCTTCGGCGTTATAGGCGCGCACCAGCGGCGGCGGCTGCGATATGCCGCGTTCCGCCAGATAGCCGTCCCAGATGCTGTGCAGGTTCAGGCGCGGATTGGCGACGATGCCATAATCCGCCTTCGCCCGGTTGCCGCCCAGATCGCCATCGTCCCCTGCGTGCAACGGCTGATGCAGATCGCCGACGAAATGGACAAGGAACGCCAGCGCCATCAGCCTTTCGCGCGCCGGAACGCTGCGATCCTTCAGCAATCGCGCATTGCGGTCGATCTGCGCCGACACGCAGTTGCCGTCCGGACACACGGATTTCACATCGAACGGCTTGCAGATGCCGACATTCTGATAATGCCAGTTATAGGCGTAGCTGAACCGGTCCCCCAGCGTCTTGATGCAATCGGGCCAGACGCTCGCCTGCTCGATGGTCTTGAGCGGACACGTGGGCGTCGCCAGTTCCGGCGCATGGCGCAGCAGCGCGGCAATTTCACGCCGCGCCGTGGTACTGACATTCGCCTGTGCAATACTGGCGACGGTTTCATGACCATATTCCCACCACGCAAAGGCAGGCGTCGGTAAAAGGGCCAGCATGGCAGCCAGCAGCGTGAATATCCGCGCGCGCATCAGCCTTCATCGCCGTAAATGGCGACATGGCGCGCGCCGTCGGCGCTGGCCGACCCGCGATACATGGCGGTCGTGTTGAACAGCCACGCGCACTGCCCGTCCGGCGCGGCCATGATGACCCCGCCGACACCGCCCATCTCGCCCAGCTCCGCAAACACGGCCTGCGCTGCCTGATCCAGCGTCTCTCCGGTAAACCGCACGCGCGCCGCAATTTCATGCGCGATCCCGATGCGGATGAAAAACTCGCCCGCGCCGGTCGCGGACACCGCGCAAGCCCGGTCGTCGGCATATGTCCCCGCCCCGATCAGCGGCGTGTCCCCTACCCTGCCCCAGCGCTTGCCGGTCAGCCCACCAGTAGACGTCGCCGCCGCGACATGGCCGTGCACATCGCTCGCCACTGCGCCAACGGTGCCATATTTCATGTCGATATCGAACGCGCTGCCCGACCGGCTTTTCATTTCCTCAAGCTGCCGCAGGCGTTCGGGCGTTGCGAACCATTCCGGCCCCGCCTGCTCCAGCCCCTGCTCCACCGAAAACAGGTCCGCGCCTTCGCTCCCCAGCAGCACATGCGGGCTATGCGTCATCACCGCACGGGCAAGACTGACCGGATTGCGCGTCGCGGTCGTGCGCGCCACCGCCCCGGCATTGCGGTCCGTCCCGTCCATGATCGCCGCGTCCATTTCGTTGCGGCCTTCATAAGTGAACACCGATCCGCGCCCCGCATTGAAATGCGGATCGTCCTCCAGCACACGGACCGCCGCCTCTACCGCATCGAGCGCACTGCCGCCCGCCCGCAGAATCGCTTCGCCCGCATCCAGCGCCGCCGACAGCCCTGCCCGCGCGCCGGCATCTTGTTCCACCGTCAGCAAGTCGCGCGTCATGCTGCCCGCACCGCCGTGTATGGCCAGCGTCCAGCGGGAATGTACAGTGTCGGGCATGATTTGGGGACTCGCATTGGGGGGATGCGCCCTCTTTAACGTCACACGCATAATCGACAACCTCGCGCCCTTCTAACCGTCATGCAAAGCGTCTATAGAGGCTTCAACAACTGGAGCTTTTCATGTCCGACCATAATCCCGGCCTGCGTCCCTGGCGCGACATCGCGCGGCGGCAAAGCCGTCAGATCATGGTCGGCAAGGTGCCCGTCGGCGGTGGCGCGCCTGTCACTGTGCAGACGATGACCAACACGCTGACGCATGACGTGCGCGGAACCGTCGATCAGATTCGCCGGTGCGAAGAGGCTGGCGTGGACATCATCCGCGTCTCCTGCCCCGACAAGGAATCGACCACGGCCCTGAAACAGATCGTGCGCGCGTCGAAAGTGCCGATCGTCGCCGACATCCACTTCCACTACAAGCACGCGCTGGAAGCCGCCGACGCAGGCGCAGCCTGCCTGCGCATTAATCCGGGCAATATCGGATCATCGGCGCGCGTGAAGGAAGTCGTCGACGCTGCGAAAGCCAATGGCTGCGCGATCCGCATCGGCGTCAACGCCGGGTCGCTGGAACGCGACCTTCTCGAAAAATATGGCGAGCCTTGCCCCGAAGCCCTGGTCGAAAGCGCGCTCGACCATATCAAGCTGCTGCAGGATCAGGATTTCCACGAATATAAGGTCGCGGTGAAGGCCAGCGACGTGTTCCTCGCCGTCGCGGCCTATATGCAACTGGCCGACGCGGTCGATTGCCCGCTGCATCTGGGCATTACCGAAGCAGGCGGCCTGATCGGCGGCACCGTGAAAAGCGCGATCGGCATTGGCAATCTGCTGTGGGCGGGCGTGGGCGACACCATTCGCGTTTCGCTTTCCGCCGAACCCGAAGAAGAAGTGCGCGTCGGCTACGAAATCCTCAAGTCATTGGGGATTCGCACCCGCGGCGTCCGCGTCGTTTCCTGCCCCAGTTGCGCGCGCCAAGGCTTCGACGTGATCCGTACCGTGCAGGCCCTCGAAGAGCGCCTGCAACATATTCAGACACCCCTGTCGCTCTCCGTCCTCGGCTGCGTCGTCAACGGCCCCGGCGAAGCCCGCGAAACCGACATCGGCATCACCGGCGGCGGCAACGGCAAGCACATGGTCTACCTCTCCGGCGTCACAGACCACCATGTCCAGGACGCAGGCATGATCGACCACATCGTAAAGCTGGTCGAAGCGAAAGCCGCCGAAATCGAAGCGGAAACGACGGACGCGGGCGCAGCGGAGAGCGTGGCGGCAGAGTAAAGCTGCGCCGCAACGCCCTAGCCACCACCAAATGACCGCCCGCCCCGTTCCTTTCGCACTGGCCTTTGCCGTGTGCTGCGCTGGCGTGGCGTTCTTCTCCGTCATGGATGCGGTGATGAAGGGGCTTAGCCTCGCCATCGGCGTCTACAACGCACTGCTATGGCGCGCGCTTGCCGGAACGATCATCGGGATCGTCGGCATGGCCGTGCTGCGTAATCCCTGGCCCACCGGGTCCGTTCTGCGCATTCACCTGCTGCGTGGCGCTGTCGTGGCGATGATGGCGCTGTTCTTCTTTTATGCGCTGACCAAACTCCCCTTGGCCGAAGCCATCGCACTGTCCTTCATCGCTCCGCTGATCGCGCTCTATCTTGCCGCGCTACTGTTAAAGGAACGGATCGGCCGCAATGCGATATGGGCATCGGTGCTGGGATTGATCGGTGTGGGCATTATTGTGTCCGGACGACTGCGCGGCGCATATGACCCGGAGGCGCTTTTGGGCGCCGCCGCCGTTCTGTTTTCCGCGATATTGTTCGCGTGGAATCTGATCATTCAGAAACAGCAGGCAGACGTCGCCTCCCCTGTCGAAGTCGCCTTTTTCCAGCATCTCGTGATGCTGGGCATATTCGCAGTCTTTGCCCCCTTTTTCGCCGCGATTCCTGCCCTTGCCCATGTGCCGATGATCGTCGGCGCTGCCGCCATCGCCTTTACTTCGCTCATGTGCCTCAGTTGGGCCTATGCCCGCGCCGAGGCGCAAAGCCTGATCCCCGTGGAATATAGCGCCTTCATCTGGGCCGCGATCATGGGATGGCTGTTTTTCTCAGAGCGGCTGACCGTCACCACCATTGCGGGAACCGTGCTGATCGTGGCCGGATGCCTCATCGCCGCGCGCCGCAATCCGCAGCTTGTTCATGTCGAAGGAAGCGTCACTTGACCGTCACCATCCGCAATGCCGAACCGCACGACATCGACCTGATCCACGGCTTCATCCTTGCTCTGGCCGAATATGAAAAGCTCGCCCACGAAGTGCGCGCCGACCGCGAAGTCCTCGCCCGGCACCTCTTCGGACCGCGGCCGATGGCCGAAGTGCTGATCGCGCAGCAGGACGACAAGCCTGTCGGTTTCGCGCTTTTCTTCCACAATTTCTCCACGTTCGAGGGGCGTCCGGGCATCTATCTCGAAGACCTCTTCGTCGATCCGCAGGCGCGCGGCTGTGGCGCTGGCAAAGCGTTGCTGGCCGCCCTCGCTCGCCTGACGATAGAGCGCGATTGCGCGCGGCTCGAATGGTCGGTGCTGGACTGGAACACGCCCGCCATCGATTTCTACCGCGCCATCGGCGCACGGCCCATGGACGGCTGGACGATACAGCGCATGGACGGCGATGCGCTGGTCGCATTGGCAGCGGCATAGCCAACCTCCTTCGTCATTCCCGCCTTCGCGGGAATGACTGCAAACGGGATGGGATCACAGATGCACCACCCCAGACTCTTGACGGGGACTCGTGGTTAAGAGACAAAGGGCCATCCAGAACATTTGAAGCACGAAACGGGGATCATAGTGGCCAGCCGGGCATCGAAGCGCACGCCGGAGTGGCGGCAAATGCTGAAGCGCAGCCTGATTCGCAGCGGCGCGCTGATCGGGGCGAGCGCGCTGTATGTGCTCAGCTTGTTCCTGCTACTGGCCCTTCTCAGCTATCATCCCAGCGATCCGTCGCTCAACACCGTCGCGGGCGGCTTTGCGCAGAACGTCATGCAGACGCCCGGCGCGTACACCTCCGATTTTCTCCTGTGGCTGCTCGGCGTACCCGCTGCGCTTCTCCTTCCGCTGATTCTGGTCTGCGCGCGACGCCTGTGGGGCGATCAGGACATGAGCGGCTGGCAGGGGCAGGTCGGCAAGTGCCTGACCGGCATCGTCCTTGTCGGCATCGGCCTGTCCTTATTCCAGACGCAGCCACTGGTGGCACTCCCCGCCGGATGGGGTGGCATCGTCGGCATGTTGAACGCCAATGGCATGATGAGCCTGACCGCCATGGCCCCCGAAGCAGGCCAGCCGTGGATCATCGGCCTGCTGGTCATCCTCACACTCGTGACCGGCGGCTGGCTCTGGTATCGCAGCCTCGCTCTGGAAAAGCCGCTCATTCACTTAAAGCGCCCCAGCCTGCCACGCTTCAACCTGACAAAGCGCCTGCCCGCGCCTGCTGGTGAAGCAGCGCCAGCGATGGAAGAGCGCGAAGTCGCGCCGCGCCGCGCCGTGTCCAACGAACCCAAGCCGCCGATCAACATCCAGACGCCCAAGCCTGCCGCCGCGCCGCGCCCCTTCGCGCCTGTCTCGCGGCAGGATGATCTGTTCGGCCACAGCTCCCTGCCCTCCACCGATCTGTTGACCGAAGCACCGCCCAGTCAGGTCGTGAAGATCGACAAGGCTGCGCTGGAGCGCAACGCCCGCCTTCTGGAAAGCGTGCTCGACGATTTCCATGTGAAGGGCCACATCACCGAAGTAAAACCCGGCCCGGTCGTCACCATGTACGAACTGGAACCGGCGGCGGGCATCAAGGCCAGCCGTGTCATCGCGCTGGCGGACGACATTGCCCGCAACATGTCGGCATTGTCGGCACGCGTCGCGACCATTCCCGGCCGCACCGTGATCGGTATCGAACTGCCCAATATCAAGCGCGAGTCTGTGGTCCTGCGCGAACTGATCGAAAGCGAGCAGTTCGCCGATCAGCAGGCGTCGCTGCCTATCGTGCTCGGCAAGAATATCTCTGGCGACGCAGTGATCGCGGATCTTGCCCCCATGCCGCATCTGCTGATCGCCGGCACCACCGGCTCGGGTAAATCGGTCGGTCTCAACTGCATGATTCTGTCGCTGCTGTATCGGATGACGCCCGATTCGCTGCGCCTCATTATGATCGATCCGAAGATGCTGGAACTGTCGACCTATGACGACATCCCGCATCTGCTCTCGCCGGTCGTCACCGAACCGCAAAAGGCCATCCGCGCCCTCAAATGGGCAGTCGAACAGATGGAGGATCGCTATCGCATGATGGCGTCGATCTCCGTCCGTAACCTCGCCAATTACAATGAAAAGGTCCGCGCCGCGAAGGCGAAAGGCAAGCCTTTGGGTCGCCGCGTCCAGACCGGCTACAATCCCGAAACCGGCCAGCCGATCTACGAGGAAGAACAGCTCGATTTCCAGCCACTGCCGCAGATCGTGATCGTAGTCGACGAGCTGGCCGACCTGATGATGACCGCGGGAAAGGAAGTCGAATTCCTGATCCAGCGCCTCGCGCAAAAGGCGCGCGCGGCGGGCATCCACCTGATCCTCGCAACCCAGCGCCCCTCGGTTGACGTCATCACCGGCGTTATCAAGGCGAACCTGCCGACCCGCATCAGCTTCTTCGTAACGTCGAAGATCGACAGCCGCACCATCCTGGGCGAGCAGGGGGCCGAGCAATTGCTGGGCAAAGGCGACATGCTCTACATGGCGGGCGGCAAGCAATTGACGCGCGTCCACGGCCCGTTCGTCAGCGACGATGAAGTCCGCGCCGTCGCCGATCACTGGCGTTCACAGGGCAGCCCCGATTACATCTCCGCCGTTACCGAAGAACCCGAAGAAGGCAGCTTCGCGCTGGATGGCGTCGATCTTGGCGACGACAGCCCGGATGCGAACCTCTATCGCAAGGCCTGCCAGTTGGTGTTCGAAAACCAGAAAGCCTCGACAAGCTGGCTGCAACGTCAACTCCGCGTCGGCTACAACAGCGCCGCGCGTCTCATCGAACGCATGGAAAACGAAGGCCTCGTCGGCGCCCCCAACCATGTCGGTCGCCGCGAAGTGTTGAGAGACGAAGCGGGCAACCCGCTTTAGGGAACGAATCCCCTCCTCATGCCGTTCACAAAAGAGCGGGATTGAGGAGACGGATGATGACAAAAAGCAGGACGGGTAAAGCCCGGCTTACGGTATCGATGAGCCTGGCACTCGCTGCGGCAACGCTGGTCGGCGGATGTTCCGGGTCGATGTATGGCGACGGGCCGCAATCGGCCTCGTACCGGCAATATGATTATAACCGGCCTGACCCGGCCTATGGCGGCTATTATGCCGACCGCTACTATCGCGACGATGCACGCTATCGGGAGCGCCGTCTCAGCCGCAACGATCGCGTCTATCGCGGCCAGAACGGGCAATATTACTGCCGTCGCCCCGATGGAACGACCGGCCTGATCGCAGGCGGTATTGCCGGTGGCGTTCTGGGCAACCTGATTGCGCCGGGCGACTCCAAAACGCTGGGTACATTGCTGGGCGCAGCGGGCGGTGCCGTGGCTGGATCGGCCATCAGCAAGAGCGGCGCGCGCTGCCGCTGATCCTGTTCTAGCAAAACCAATGCCCCCGGTGCCTGCGCGCCGGGGGCATTTCTATTTCCGATGCTGGCAAGCAAGGCTCTGTCCTACACGAGCAAACGCCGTCATACTCGTTTCGGGTCTTTCCATGTCGGTCGTCTTGCGGCGTCCGGAGCTAGTCCATATGCGCGATGTTAGAGAAGTTAGGGAACATTGGAGGTTCACTACAGGTTCAAAGCCGTCCCTTTATGCCGACTGTTTAACAAACCGGAGATACCTTCATGAAGCGCATCGCGCTTGCCCTCGCGGCGACACCTTTGGCGCTAGCGGCGGTCCTCCCGACCGCCCCTGCCATCGCGCAACAGGATCAATCCGACCTGCAAAAGGTCAGCGCATACATCCGCGCCGTCACCTCCATGACGGCTGACTTTGCACAGACTGACAAGAACGGTCAGGTCGTGACCGGAAAGATCACGCTCAAGCAACCCGGCAAGATTCGCTTCCAGTATCAAAAGGGCATTCCCCTCCTGATCGTCGGCGATGGCAAGGCGCTCACAATGATCGACTACGAAGTGCGACAGGTGCAGCGCTGGCCGATCGGCAGTTCGCCTCTGGGCGCGCTGCTAGATCCCAACAAGGATCTCTCAAAATTCGGCAAAGTCATCCAGACGGGCGATCCCACGGTTCTGAGTGTCGAGGCGCGCGATCCAAAGCGCCCCGAATTCGGTACGATCACGATGGTCTTCAAACGCAAACCGGCTTCGCCCGCGGGGCTGGAACTGTACGGCTGGGTCGCACTCGATTCGCAGAATAACCGCACGACGATTCGCCTGACCAACCACCGTTACGGCGTTCCCATCGCCGATTCTGCCTTCCGCTGGACCGATCCCAGGCCGCGTGGACGGTCAGGCGGCTGACGAAACGAAACGCCCACGCGATAAAAATCGACCCTCCGCGATTCTTTCCGAACCTGTTAATCTGGCGCTCATATGCCAGCCGCTAGATAGGAGTCACGGCACGAGCAGCCCCTGGGATTTCCCCCCTGTTACCCCGGCTGCTGCTCGTGTCGCGAAGCGCACAAAGGCGCAATCGAGACCCCCGTTCCACGCCCCCGGAGCGGGGGTCTTTCTTTGCCACCGTCATTTAGCGCGCGTGGCTTGCGATGTTGGTCTTTGAACCCTAGTGGGTATCGCCATGGCCGAAACAGTCACTATCGCATCGTGGAACATCAATTCCGTCCGCGCCCGTCTGGAAATCGTCGAGCGCTTCCTGGCAGAAGAAGGGCCGGACATCCTGTGCCTGCAGGAAACCAAGGTCGTCAATGACACCTTCCCGGCCGGACTGTTCCGGCAATATGGTTACAACCACCAAAAGCTGAACGGGCAGCCGATGCACCACGGTGTTGCCATCGTCAGTAAGATACCGATCCGCGAAGACGACCGGCTCGACTGGCAGGCGAACGGCGAAGCGCGGCACATTGGCGTGCGGCTGGACAATGGCGTGCGCGTGGAAAATGTCTACGTGCCCGCTGGCGGCGAAGAGCCGGACCGGACGATCAATCCCAAATTCGGCCAGAAACTCGACTTCATCGAACGCATGATCGAATGGTCTTCGGGCCTTTCGGACAAACCCACGATCCTGACGGGCGATTTCAACATCGCGCCGCTGGAATCGGATGTGTGGAGCCACAAGCAACTCATCAATGTGGTTAGCCATACACAGATCGAAATCGATCTCCTTGCCCGGTTGCAGGCGTCGCATGATTGGGTCGATCTGGGCCGCAAATTTTTCCCCGCGCCGGAACGGCTCTATACTTGGTGGAGCTATCGCGCGCGCGATTGGTCGGAGAGCGATCGGGGACGACGCCTCGATCATATGTGGGTCAGCCCAGGACTGGCAGACAAAGCTGTCAGCCATCGCGTTGTCGAACCCATCCGCGGCTGGGCGCGCCCTTCGGATCACGTGCCCATCATCACCGAGTTTTCGTTCTGATCCGCGTATGACCGATGCGAAGGCCGCAGCCCGCGCCATAGATGCGCTGCGCCGGGGATGGCCGGTAACGGTCCGTGCCGATAGTGGATCGCTGACCGTCTTGGCTGTCGAAGGTGCCGACGCCGTTACGCTTGTAACCTTCGACCCCGACGGTCAGGCCGACATGCTTATCTCAGCAGCGCGCGCCGAAACTCTTAAACTCACCAATCAACGCGCTGCCGCCGACCCCGAAATGCCCGTACAGATCGCACGGGTGCCGTGGATCGACCGCGACGTGGCGATGGCCATTGCCGATCCGGTTCGCGATCTTGCAACCCCGCTCAAAGGCCCGTTCCATGCGCGCCCGCTGACCGCACCCGATGCAGCCGCAACGGCGCTGCGTTTGGCGCGACTGGCCGGTATTCTGCCCGCGTTCTTCGTGAGAGCCGAAGCGCATGGCGAGGCGGAAGTCAGCACGCAGGATGTCGCGGCATATGATGACGCAAAACGCCTGCTGATTGCCACCCGAGCGCGCCTGCCCGTGGCGGCGAGTGAGGACGCGGAGATCATTGCGTTCCGCAGTCCGGAGGAACCGCGCGAGCATGTCGCCCTGATCGTGGGCAAGCGCGATGCTTCGCCTCCCGTGGTGCGCCTGCATAGCGAGTGCCTCACCGGCGATGTGCTGGGATCGCTCAAATGCGATTGCGGCCCGCAATTGCACGAGGCGTTGCATCAGATCGCCGATGCCCCGTGGGGCGTGCTATTGTATCTGCGCCAAGAGGGGCGGGGTATCGGGTTGGTCAACAAGCTGCGCGCTTATGCCTTGCAGGATCAGGGATTCGACACGGTCGACGCCAACGTACGGCTCGGCTTTGCCATTGACGCGCGCGATTTTTCTGTGGCTGCGCGGATGCTCGATCTGCTGGGAATAGACACGGTGCGGCTCCTGACCAACAACCCGGCCAAGGTCGCGGGGCTGGAAGCAGCGGGCGTTACAGTGTCCGAACGACTGCCGCTTTCGATTACATCCAATCCACATAACGATCGCTATCTCGCCACCAAGCGCGACAGGACCGGGCACCAGTTGTGAGCATCATCCGGGTCGATAGCGCCGCGCGACGGTTTCGGTTCGGTCATCTGGACATCGCCTGCGCCATTGGAAAGAGCGGGGTGTGCCATGCCAGCGCAAAGCGGGAAGGGGATGGGTGCACACCGCTGGGTCGTTGGCCGGTGCGCGGAGTGCTGTTGCGGCGAGCGCGCTTGGCACTGAACAGAATGCCGCAAATTGCATGGCGCTGGAGCCGACCCCATGATGGCTGGTCGGACGGTGTTGGTGATCCCGCCTATAATCGCCCCGTATACCTGCCCCATGGCCACTCCGCCGAAACCCTGCAACGCGAAGATGAAGCCTATGACGTGATTATCGTGCTGGGCCATAACGATACGCCGCCGATACCGAACGCGGGCAGCGCGATATTCTTCCATTGCTGGGTCGAAGCGCGGCCGACAGAAGGCTGCGTCGCCATCGCAAAGGCCGATATGTTGGCTATTTTACCTATGCTGGAGCCCGGCACGGTCGTGGATATACGTTAGGCGACCTGGCGGCGCTCCGTCACTTCGGTAAACTGTGCGCCGGCCGCTTCCAGCAGACGACGTTCGAGAGTCTGGATGCGCGCCTTACTCTCGATTTTTCCACCCAGCAGGTCGGTAACATAAAAGGTATCGACAGCCCGCTCGCCATAAGTCGCCACATGCGCGCTATGGACCGTAACCTTCGACTGGAACAGCGCGTTGGCCAACGCGAACAGCAGGGCAGGGCGGTCCCGCGCGTTCACTTCGACAACGGTAAAGCGATTGGAGGCCTTGTTATCGATC
Source organism: Sphingobium sp. BS19 (assembly GCF_027925545.1). Classification (NCBI taxonomy): domain Bacteria; kingdom Pseudomonadati; phylum Pseudomonadota; class Alphaproteobacteria; order Sphingomonadales; family Sphingobiaceae; genus Sphingobium; species Sphingobium sp. BS19. The sequence goes on along the minus strand of NZ_BSEF01000007.1, from coordinate 73,595 downwards.
AATACGTTGGGGACTATGTGAAATGCTTCGGCGCGGGTGCGAGGCAAGGGCCGCGCTTCCAGCTTGGTAATGAGCTTATGGCGATTCGCCAGCGCTTCCTCAATCATGCGTTTTATCCGCGCGAGCTGGTCGTCACTGTCGAACCGCCCGCCAAAGGGATCCTGCACCAGAAAATTGTCGATAGCCATGCCGTCACGCATAGTGTGAATACGCGCGTCGATAATGTTGCCGCCCGCCAAATGAATGGCTCCGGCGACGCGATAAAACAGACCGGGATGGTCGGCGGCATAAACGGTTACCAAAGTCGCGCCGCGCTGCGGATAGACTTCGGCAGCAATTGACAGCGCTTCCTTACCAGCCGCCATGACATGGCGAACGTTCTGCTGCAGAATGTCATCCGGCTCCGCGATCCAATAGGATTCAGGGAATCGCTTCTTCAACCCGGCGAACACCTTGTCGGGCAGGCTCATCGCCGCCTGCAAAGCTTCCTGCTTTGCTTCCACCTTCTCGCGACGCCCGTTCTGCTTGTGTCCAAGACGCAGCACTTCTTCGGCTGCGTCGTAAAGGTCGGTCAGCAATTGCCGCTTCCAGCTGTTCCAGACACCCGGACCAACCGCACGAATATCGACGACGGTCAGGATCAGCAGCAAGCGCAGACGCTCGGGACTTTGCACCACATCGGTGAAGTCCATAATTGTCTTATAATCCGACAAGTCGCGCTTGAACGACGTCGCCGACATCAGCAGATGATAGCGCACCAGCCATGCGACGGTCTCCGTCTCCGCTGCCGTCAGCCCAAGACGTGGGCATAGCGACAAAGCGACTTCGGCCCCCAATATGCTGTGGTCGCCGCCACGCCCTTTGGCGATGTCATGCAACAACACCGCCACATATAGCGCACGCCTCGACAGCAGCTTGTCCAAAAGCGCGGTGCACAATGGATGGTCGCCCTGGATTTCGCCCTTTTCAATGCGCGCCAGCAAACCGACGGCGCGGATCGTATGCTCATCCACAGTATAGTGATGATACATATCGAACTGCATCTGCGCGACGACTCGTCCGAAATCAGGAATGAAGCGGCCAAAAACGCTGGCTTCGTTCATCCAGCGCAACACCGTTTCCGGATCGCGCGGCGAAGTGAGCACATCGAGGAAAGCGGCGTTCGCGCGCGGGTCTTTACGAATGCGGCGGTCGATCAAATGCGCGTCGCGGCTGGCGGCGCGAATGGCGGAAGGATGGATGGCAAGCCCATGACGATCCGCAACTGCAAATATCTCGACGAGCCGTACCGGATCGGTTTGAAAGAAATCATCGGAGGGGAGGGCGATCCGCCCCCGATCGAGAATGTAACCATCAAGCTTTTTGGGTCGTCGGAAGAAGCTGGGAACGTAGCGATGTCCACGCGCTGCAAGCCGATCATCCAGATGCGCGAGGAAAACTGCCGTCAGGTCACCCACGATTTTGGCGTTCAGAAAATAATAGCGCATAAAGCGCTCGACAGCAGACCGGCCATTGCGCGCCGAAAAATGCGTGCGTTCGGCAAGCTCGACTTGCATGTCGAACGTCAGTCGATCCTCCGCCCGACCGGTAATCATATGCAGGTGACAACGGACGGCCCACAAGAAGTCTTCCGCCTTTTGAAACTGGCGCAATTCCTGCCGCGTTAACAGTCCCGCTTCGACAAGTTCAGCCACGGAATGAACGCGATTGACATATTTTCCGATCCAGAACAGCGTGTGCAGATCACGAAGGCCACCTTTGCCTTCTTTCACATTGGGTTCGACCACATAGCGGCTATCGCCCATCCGCTTGTGGCGCTCATCGCGTTCCTGCAATTTGTCGGAAACGAAGGCACGGCCCGTGTCCTTCACCACGTCCTCGTCGAAGCGCCGTGAAATTTCTTCATAAAGAGCGCGGTCACCCCAGATAAAACGCGCTTCGAGCAGGGCGGTGCGAATTGTGAGATCGCTCTTCGCCATACGGACGGTTTCATCGACGGACCGGCTGCTGTGACCGACTTTGATGCCCAGATCCCAAAGCGAATAGAGCATTGATTCGATGACCTGTTCGGTCCATCCGGTAGGCTTCCAGGGCGTGATGAAGCCGATATCGACATCGCTGTGGGGCGCCATCTCACCGCGACCGTAGCCACCCACCGCAATCAACGTGAGCCTTTCGGAAGTGCTGCGGTTTCCGGCCGGATACAGATAGAGCGTCGTCGCGTCGTACAAGATGCGCAGAATTTGATCGATGAGGAAAGCAAAAGCCGAGACCGTTTCGCGCCCCCGCGTTGGATGTGCGGCAAGGCGCCGGGCAGCTTCCTCCCGACCCAGGTCTAGCGCGGTGCGCAATTCAGCGACAACGGCGTTTCGCACCGACTGTATGTCACGCCCTTCTTCGCCAGCAATCGCAGCAATCCGGTCAGCAACCAGGCGGCGATCGATAATGGCACGACGATTGGGAAGATTATCGAACAGGGTAGGCATCCGCGCTATGTAGGGCGTGTGCAGCGGCGAGGGAACCGCTGTTTCAACTATCGTCGAGCAAGGCCTTCAGGCGATAGAGCGCATCGAGTGCTTCGCGTGGGCTAAGTGCATCGGCATCGATAGCGGTTAGCGCCTCTCGAACAGGGTCGGCTGGGGGTGCGTCCTTAGCCATCGAAGCTGCAAACAAGGGCAAGTCGTCGAGACCTGCGGCAATTCCACCGGTCTTGGCTTTACCTGCTTCGAGCCGCCCCAACACATCCTTCGCCCGCGCGAGAACCGCTGGAGGCAAACCCGCAAGGCGCGCCACAGCCAGACCGTAGCTTCGATCAGCCGGTCCCTTGGCCAGTTCATGCAGCAAGACCAGATCGCCTTTCCACTCCCGAGCACGAACATGATGGAGGGACAATGCATCGAGCTTTTCGGCGAGGCGCGTCAGTTCATGATAATGCGTCGCGAACAAACAGCGGCAACGATTCACTTCGTGCACCGCCTCGACAACGGCCCATGCCAGCGCAAGTCCGTCATAAGTGGACGTTCCGCGGCCGACCTCATCAAGGATCACGAAACTGCGTTCGGTCGCTTGTGAGAGGATCGCGGCGGTTTCGACCATCTCCACCATGAAGGTGGAACGGCCCCGCGCCAGATTGTCCGATGCGCCAACACGACTAAACAAGCGGTCAACAAGACTGAGGCGTGCGGACGTAGCTGGCACGAAGCTGCCCGCCTGCGCGAGAATAACGATCAGCGCGTTCTGGCGAAGAAATGTCGACTTGCCGCCCATATTGGGACCAGTCACGAGCCATAGCCGGTCGACTTCCGAAAGGCAGCAGTCGTTGGCCACAAAGGCCTGACCATTGCGCGAAAGCGCGTCCTCGACAACCGGATGGCGCCCGCCGACGATATCGAGGCAACGGCCTTCTGCAAAATCGGGACGGCACCATCCGCCTTCCGCACCACGTTCGGCCAATGCAGCGGCCACGTCAAAACGGGCAAGTGCGCGAGCGGCAGCGTCGATAGCGGATTTTCGCACGAGAACAGCCTCGATCAGCTCTTCAAGATGCGCCGCTTCGGCGGCTAGCGCATGCCCCCCCGCCTGCGCGACGCGGCTTGCCTGTTCGTGCAAATCGATGGAGTTGAAACGCACCACCCCGGCCAAGGTTTGGCGATGAGTAAATCCGCTGTCCTCGCGCATCAACGCATCACCGTGTTTAGCGGGAACTTCAACATGATAACCCAGCACGGCGTTATGCCGGATCTTGAGGCTCCCGATTCCCGTCTGTTCCCTATAGCGCGCTTCGAGCGCGGCGATCGCCCGTCGGCCATCTCCCGCCATACTGCGCAGCTCATCGAGCGCCGCATCGTAGCCGTCGGCGATGTATCCGCCATTCGCGCATTCTGTGGGCGGACTGGCGACAAGTGCTCGGGACAGATGATCCACCAGTGCAGCATGGCCATCCAGCGCGGGGAGAAGATCGTCGAGCAGGGCAGGGCGGTCCATCGATCGCATCAGACGTTCGCGCAACTGGCGCGCTTCGCCCAGTCCATCCCGAAGTTGGCCCAGGTCACGCGGCGACCCACGACCCATTGCTACGCGCCCGAGCGCACGACCGATGTCGGGCAACGACCGCAACGCACTGCGCAGGTGATCCCGCGTCCCCCCATCGCGGTGCAGCCATGCCACCAACGCCAACCGCGCATCGATCTGCCCACGATCAAGCAGCGGCGCCGCAAGATCAGCAGCGAGCAACCGCGCACCAGCGCCCGTAACAGTACGATCGATCGCGGCCAGCAGACTGCCGGCCCGCTGCCCCGCCATCGTCTGAACAATTTCCAGACTTTCGCGCGTTGCCGCATCGATCGCCATGTGCGCGTCCATACTGCGGTGCACCGGCGGCGAGAGGAAAGGCAGCGTCCCCTTACCCGCATGATCCAGGTAGCCCAGCAGGCCGCCCATCGCCGCCAGTTCCGCTCTAGAAAAAGTGCCGAAGCCGTCCAGCGTAGCGACGCCGAAATGCCGCTTCATCTGGGTCTCGGCCCGGCTGCTGTCAAACGCGGCGCGGTCGAACGGATGTGCGACCACGGAAAGGTCAAGCGAAAAGCCGATAGGTACAATCAGTTCGCTGGGCCGAAGCCGAGCGATCTCGGCTGAAAGCTGCGCCGCCGAAACGGCTACAGCTTCAAAACGACCATTCGAAATGTCAGCGGCGGCTATGCCATATTCCTGGCCGACCTGCGCCACCGCAACCAGCATGTTGTCGGTTCGGGCATCCAATAACGCATCTTCGGTCAGAGTCCCTGCCGTGACGTAGCGAACGATAGCACGCGCTACGAGCGATTTCGACCCACGCGCCTTGGCCTGGGCGGGACTTTCGGTCTGCTCGGCTATCGCAACCCGGTGACCGCCGCGGATCAGACGCGCCAGATACATCTCGGAACTGTGGACAGGCACGCCGCACATAGGGACGGGGGCGCCATCATGCTCTCCACGTGAAGTGAGCGCGATGTCAAGGGTCGCCGCCGCCGCTTTTGCGTCGTCGAAGAACAGTTCGAAGAAGTCGCCCATGCGGTAGAACAGCAGACAATCGGGGGCTTCCGCCTTTAGCGTCAGATACTGGGCCATCATTGGCGTGGGAGGAGAACTGCTTTGTGCCATATGATCACGCGATAGCGGGTCCGGCACCGACGTGAAAGGGACAGAAATTTGCCGCAACGCTTGTCGAAAGCCTATCAAAGCCGCTAGGGCACCAATGAACACGGCGGCGAAGGAACAAGACACATGACCGAAAAATCGAACGTGGAGTTTTCGGAACGCGAAGCGTTGTTCTTCCACTCGAGCGGACGGCCGGGCAAGATCGAAATCATCGCTTCCAAACCAATGGCGACGCAGCGCGATCTGGCGCTGGCATATTCGCCCGGTGTGGCCGTACCGGTACGCGCGATCGCAGAAGATCCAGCGACCGCTTATGATTACACGGCCAAAGGCAATCTGGTGGCCGTCATCTCGAATGGCACTGCGATCCTCGGCATGGGCAATCTGGGTGCGCTTGCGTCCAAGCCGGTGATGGAAGGCAAGGCAGTGCTGTTCAAGCGCTTTGCCGATGTCGATTCCATAGACATTGAGCTCGACAGCGAAGACCCGCAGGCCATCATCGACGCCGTCGCATTGATGGAACCCAGCTTCGGGGGCATCAATCTGGAAGATATCAAGGCGCCTGAGTGCTTCATTATCGAACAGGCCCTGAAAGAACGGATGAAAATTCCGGTCATGCACGATGATCAGCACGGCACCGCGATCATCTGCGCCGCCGGCCTTATCAACGCACTCCACCTTACCGGCCGCGACATCAAGGACGTAAAGATCGTCGTCAACGGTGCCGGCGCGGCAGCAATCGCCTGTACGGAGCTGATCAAGGCAATGGGCGTGCCGCACGATCAGGTCATCATGTGCGACCGCAGCGGTGTCATCTATCAGGGGCGCGCCGAGAGCATGGACCAGTGGAAATCGGCCCATGCTGCCAAAACCGATGCCCGCACATTGGAAGAAGCGCTAAAGGGCGCAGACGTCTTCCTGGGCCTTTCTGCCGCTGGCGCGCTCAAGGGTCATATGGTCAAGGAAATGGCCGCACAGCCCATCATTTTCGCCATGGCCAATCCCGATCCGGAAATCACGCCACCCGAAGCCAAGGCTGCGCGTCCGGACGCCATCGTGGCGACAGGCCGGTCGGATTATCCGAACCAGGTCAATAACGTCATCGGATTCCCCTTCATCTTCCGCGGTGCGCTCGACGTGCGCGCCACCGCCATCAACGAAACCATGAAAATTGCCGCTGCGCAGGCCATTGCCGCGTTGGCCCGCGAAACCGTGCCTGAAGAAGTTGCCAAAGCCTATGGCAAGCAGCACAGCTTTGGCACCGATTACATCATTCCCGCGCCATTCGATCCACGCCTGATGGAAATCGTGCCTGCTGCGGTCGCACAAGCCGCGATGGACAGCGGCGTCGCGCAAAAGCCGATTACCGATATGGCGGCCTATCGCCAGTCGCTCAAGGCACGCCTCAACCCCACGACCTCGGTCCTGACGCTTGCGTATGAAGGCGCAAAGGCCGAACCCAAGCGTGTAGTCTTTGCCGAAGGCGAAGAGGAAGTGGTGCTGCGCGCCGCGATCCAGTTCCGTGACGGCGGTTATGGCATTCCGGTCCTTGTCGGACGGCAGGATGTTTACGACCGGCTGCGCGCATTGGGCGTCAGCGATCCCCACAGCTTCGAAGTGCATAACAGCGTAAACTCGCCGCTGGTGCCCAGGATGGTGGACTTGCTGTATCAGCGTCTGCAACGTCGCGGCTATCTGTATCGCGATTGCGAGCGGATGGTAAACCGGGATCGCAACATCTTCGGCGCGCTGCTGCTAAAGCTCGGCGAAGCCGAGGCCATGATCTCCGGCGTGACCCGCACCTATTCGCAAACCATGCGCGAAGTGCGTCGGGTAATAGACCCCGCTCCGGGCCGAACGCCCTTTGGCATTCACGTTCTCGTTGGGCAGAGCCATACGGTGTTCATGGCCGACACCACAGTCAACGAACGTCCCACTGCGGCAGAACTGGCCGACATCGCGATAGATACGGCAGCTGTGGCGCGGCGTATGGGGCATGATCCGCGCGTGGCGTTCCTATCCTACTCGACCTTTGGCAATCCATCGGGCAACTGGTTGAACAACCTGCGTGAAGCCGTTGCCATTCTGGACGAGCGCAGTGTCGACTTCGAATATGAAGGCGAAATGGCGCCCGATGTGGCGCTAAACCCGGCCGTCATGAAGAATTACCCTTTCAGCCGCTTGTCCGGTCCCGCCAATGTACTGGTGATGCCCGGGCTGCAATCGGCGAACCTGTCGGCCAAGCTGCTGCGTGAGCTTGGTGGCGATTCGGTGATTGGGCCAATGCTCGTCGGTCTGGAAAAGCCAGTGCAGGTCGCTACGATGGCCTCGACGGCCAGCGAACTGGTGACGCTCGCTGTGCTGGCAGCTGGCGGGATCGCACTGTAATCTGAAAAGGCGGCGGCGGTTAGAATGATAGCCGCCGCCTTTATCCTACCCAGTCTCGGCGGAGAGATTTTGCCGCCAGAGCCATTAGCAACGCCGCAAGCAGATAGAAGCTGAGCGCCGCGAGAATGGCGTATCGTAATGCTTCCGCGCCGTAGCTTGCCGTCAGCGCGTCCGACATCGCGCCCAGGATCATCGTCCCTAAGCCGATACCTATCAGATTGTTGATGAACAGGAAGGACGCGGACGCTGTCGCACGCATCTGCGGCGGGACCAGATGCTGGATCGCGCTGAGGACGGGGCCAAGCCACACATAGGACAGTGCCTGCGGCAACAGAAAGAGCAGGAACGCTGCCGTCACCGAAGACGATAATACGCCCGCTGCAAAGAAGGGAACGGCCAGCAGATAAGCGATGGCGGGGACACGCACATAACCGGCCTTGTCCCGCGATCCCATCCAGTCGCCCAGCCAGCCGCCGGCAAGCACACCCACGACCCCACCCAGCAGCAGCACTGCGCCATAGAATTGCGATGTCTGGACAAGATCGAGACCGAAGCTGCGCTGCATCAGGCTGGGCAGCCAGAAGGCGATGCCATAGCCGCACATCGAGCTGCACGATGCGCCAAAGGAAATCAGCCAGAAGCTGGGCTTTCGCGCAAGTATCCCGAACGCAGCGCTCATAGGTGCCTTTTCGACGGGAGCGGTATCGAATTGCCCGTTTGCCGGTTCACGCACGATCAGGCGAAACAGCGGGGCGATAACAACGCCTGCGATGCCCACGGCGATGAAAGCGCTGCGCCATTCGACGAGCGCGGCAACATATCCGCCCAGTAATACGCCAGCGGCCGATCCCAGCGGGATGCCGAGTGAGTATATGGACAACGCCCGTGCGCGTTCATGGCTGGGAAAATATTCGGCGATGACCGCGTAGGACGGCGCTACGCCACCAGCTTCTCCCACCCCGACGCCCAAACGGAACAGGAAAAGCTGGAGGAAGCTCGTCGCCATACCGCATAACGCTGTAAATCCGCTCCATATCGTCAGCGAGATCGTAATGACCCACGTTCGACTGGTCCGATCGGCCAGCAATGCCAAGGGAATCCCAAGCGTGGAATAGAGCAGCGCAAAGGCGATACCGCCCAGCGCGCCCAGTTGCGTATCAGTGAGGTTCAACTCGGCCTTGATTGGCCCGGCGAGTATTCCCAAGATCTGCCGGTCGAGGAAATTGAAGGTGTAGACCAGCAGCAGCATTGCCAAAACCACTGCGCGATAGCGACGGCTGGGGGCAATGGCCGGAGCAGTTTGCATTTCGACTGCCTTCATTCTTCAATTTCCCCGCGTAAACCAGATACGCCGGATGGGAAACATGTCCCACCTGGCGCATACATACTGGATCGCGGTATCAGAACTTGACCGAACCGGTAACGAAGACCTGACGCGGATTGCCATAATAGGCTGTCAGCACGCCTTCGCGACCCAGGGTCGGGATCAGCGCACCGGCCCCTGTCCGATTGAAGTTGCCAGTGTCGGGGTTCTGGCTGAGGAAATTATAACCCGACACGATATACTTCTTGTTCGTGAGGTTGCGGCCGTGGACGCCCAGCGAGAATCGATCGCTTTCCGAACTCCACACCAGGCTGGCGTCCCACAAGGCGAACTTACCCTGATCGAGACCCGGCGTACGCAATTCGAACTGCTGGCTAGCACTGCGATAGGCAAGTGTCGAACTGGCGTTCAGGTTGCCACTGCCGATCGGCGTAGAATAGGCAAGCGTGCCACTCGCCGTCCATTTGGGCGTGTTCTGGAACTTGCGGCGATCCGCAACGTCGATACCGCGTGAGTCGATGAACCGCTTATATTTGGCGTCGATGTAGCCCAATGCCCAGTTGAAGTTCAGGCGATCGCCTTCCGTTCCGAAGTCGCGGGCAATGGCTAGATTGCCTTCATATTCGATGCCGCGAATACGCGCCTTTCCTGCATTGGTGGTGACCCCGATAAATGTCTGCTGCCCGTTGATGATCGCGCCGACGGAACCCGGCACCTGCACATCGCTATAATCCGCATGAAAAGCCGCCAGCGCCATCGTCAGGCGACGGTCGAACAAAGACGCCTTGTAACCGACTTCATAGCTTTCGACGGTCTCCGGATCGAAGGAGAGGAAATCGAAAATTTCCTGATAGCTTCGCACACCATCGCGATTGGTGTCCGGTGCAGCGGTACTGACGCCGCGCGGGTCGAAGCCGCCGCCCTTGAAGCCCTTGGCATAGCTGGCGTAGATCGTGTGGTCAGGCGAAGGCTTGAAGCTCACCGATGCACGCGGCGTAAATTCCTTGAACGTCTTGTCGCCGGTGAAGTCGGACGTGGTGGCAAACAATGTGCCATTGCCCCCAAAGAACGGGGAACCTCCCCCCAGATAAGTACGGCGCAGAACGGTCGAGCTGCGCTTGTCCCACGTATAGCGGCCGCCGACCGACACGCTAAACATCTGGCTGAGATCGTAGGTAAAGTCGCCGAAGATCGCGAAGGTTTCCGTGTCCACGTCGCCGAATGTCAATGCCGTCACGCCATTGGGGAGGCGCACATCGAACGCGGTGCGCGCATTGGCATCCAGGAAGTAACCCCCGATCAATCCGTTGAACGGGCCGGCGTCGATCAGCAACTGCAGTTCCTGCGAAAACTGCTTATTGTTGTAGAAAGCAGGGACGTCGACATCGACCGCCGCCAATGAATCGAAGTCGATCGGGGTTGCGCTGTCATCTTTGCGATAGGCCGTGATGCTGCGCACCGTGAACATGTCAGTGGGTTTCAGTTCAGAGAACAACGAAACGCCCCATGCTTCGATATCCTGCTTGGGATCGAGCAGCCCGCCACGTGTATCATAGACATCGTTTAGAACCGGAGCGCCGGTGAACAGGCCGGGAATAAGCCGATGCCCGCCACGTGGATTGCTCTTGTCCTTGGTATAGTCGCCGGTCAGGCGGAAGAATGCATCTTTCGCTTCGACCTGTGCCGTCAGACGACCTGCCCAGACGTCCTTGTTATAATTGTCGTCACCCGTCGTAAGGTTATCGCCGAACCCGCCACGGCTGAGGCGCGCGACTGCGCCGCCCAGTTTCAGCGTACCGTTGCCTACAGGCGTGCTCGCCGTGATGACACCATCCGCCTGATTATAACTGCCGTACGTGCCGCGTATCTTCAGCATGGGGTCGTCACCAAGCCGCTTCGTCACATATTTAACCGCGCCACCAATGGTGTTGCGCCCATAAAGCGTGCCCTGCGGTCCACGCAGCACTTCGATCCGTTCGACATCGTAGATATCCAGCACCGCAGCCTGTGGACGGTTGAGATACACGTCGTCCAGATAAAGGCCCACGCCCGCCTCGAACCCGGCAACAGGATCCTGCTGACCCACGCCACGGATGAAGGCCGTCAATGTCGAATTGGTGCCGCGCGAAGTTTCGAGAGTGACATTAGGGGAAGAATTGGAAATGTCGGTGATGTCGATGGCACCGGTGCGCTCCAACGTGTCCCCGGAGATCGCGGTTACTGCAATCGGGACATTCAACAGGCTTTCTTCGCGACGCCGTGCCGTAACAACGATGCCGCCGTCGTCATCCGAAACACCCGCTTCCTGCGCAACGACTGGGGACGCCAGGATGCCGCAACATGCCACCGAAGCCAGAGCCAATGTACGAACGGCCGAAATACCAACGGAATGACGCAAAGCCATCATGTAATCCTCTCCCTGAAGGCACCCTGTTTGTAACTGCGCGTTACGGGTTGCCAGTTGCTTTCAAATCCAATACTGAAAGTTGAACCACCTTTCAACTTGAAAATGGAAAGGGGGTCGCGTGGGCGAAAAATGCGACAAATTAGCCACGCAGTGTAAACGAGCACAGGTTCCGGCTGGCGTTCCTGTTCGGTTACATACGCATCGCATGGGAGAGTGAAGGCGGATGAAGGTTGAGGAACCATCGGCTGATGCGAAGGCACCGCGCACCGCGCGTGGCGAACGCACACGTCGTGCGATACTGAATGCGGCCGCCGCTGAATTTGGCGAAAAGGGCTTCCATGAAGGGTCGATCAGCGGGATCACCCGTCGGGCCGGCTGTGCGCTGGGTAGCTTCTACACCTATTTCGATACGAAAGACGCTGTATTCCGCGCATTGGTCACCGACATGTCGGCACAGGTGCGCGACTATGTCGGACCCCGCATTGCCGCCGCGCCGGATCAGATCGCAGCGGAGAAAGAAGGCTTACTCAGCTTTCTGGAATTTGCCCGCGCGCACAAGGAAATTTACCGGATCATCGACGAGTCGGAGTTCGTTGATCAGGCGGCCTATCGAACGCACTACGAAACCACCGCCGAACGCATTACGAGCCGCCTGAAAACTGCTGCCGAACGAGGTGAAGTTCGCTCAGACGTCAACGAAGTCCATGCATGGGCGATTATGGGGATGAACGTTTTTCTGGGCCTGCGCTATGGCGTGTGGGACGAAAGCGAAACTCCCGAAGACGTTGCCCGGATCGCAAACGACATGCTCGCGCGAGGTATCGGCGCTTAACGTCGCAGCAGGAACACCGCATGCTGCGCGAACAGGTTCGCATTGGTATGCGTGGTTTCCTTGACGCCATTCAGAAACCACTGACCGTCGATCGACCAGCCACGATCCTTCACCAGTGCCCGAAAATCGTCGATCGTCAGGTGGTGGATGTTGAGTGTGTCGTACCAGGTATCCGGTAGCAGCCGTGTCACCGGCATACGACCGCCAAAGGCCAGCGACAGTCGGCCGCGCCAGTGCGCGAAATTGGGGAAGCTGACAAACGCCTGACTGCCGATGCGCATCAGTTCCTCGACAACCCGGTCGGGGCGGCGCGTCGTCTGCAGCGTCTGGCTCAGGATCGCATAATCGAAACTCCCTTCGCCATAATAATGCAGGTCTGTGTCCGCGTCTCCCTGGACCACCGATAGCCCGCGCCCAACCGCCGATGCCACATTGACCGGGTCGATCTCCAACCCGCGTGCGTCGACGTTGCGCTGGTCGCGTAGCGCCGCCATCAGCGCGCCATCGCCGCAGCCGACATCAAGCACCCGTGCCCCGGGCGTGACATTGCGCGCAATCAGCGCCAGATCAGGGCGTAGCACCTCTATCTCTGTTCCCCCGCCCGTAAGAAGCCGTCGACTACGCGATTGAGTTCCGGTGCCTCAAGCAGGAATGCATCGTGACCGAAAGGGCTGGCAAGTTCGACGAAACTGGCTTGCGCGCCTGACGCATTGAGCGCGTGGACGATGACACGCGATTCCGCTGTGGGATACAGCCAGTCGGTATCGAAGCTGACCACGCAAAAGCGCGCTTTCGTTTTGGCAAAGGCACGGGCGAGGCTGCCCTCGTGATCCTCGGCAATGTCGTAATAGTCCATGGCGCGAGTGATATAGAGATAGCTGTTCGCGTCGAACCGCTCGACGAAGCTCAGTCCCTGATGCCGCAAATAGCTTTCCACTTGGAAATCCGCGTCGAAGCCGAACGTCTTTTGCCCGCCGGGACTATCGGGACGCGCCTGAAGCCGACGCCCGAATTTTTCCGTCAGCCCAGCTTCGGAAAGATAGGTTATGTGCGCGGCCATGCGTGCGACCGCCAGTCCCGCGCTTGGGACATCACCATCGGCATAATAGTCGCCGCCGCGCCAGCGTGGATCGGCCATGATCGCCTGCCGCCCCACTTCGTGAAACGCGATATTCTGTGCGCTGTGTCGAGCAGTCGATGCGATGACGACCGTCGATTCGACTCGCTCGGGGAATATTGTCGGCCAGGTCAGCGCCTGCATCCCGCCCATCGACCCACCGATGACGGCCCGCAGCCGATCTACGCCCAGATGATCGAGCAGCAATGCCTGCGCCCGCACCATGTCGCCAATGGTGATGACGGGAAAGCGCATCGCATAGGGTTCATCCCTCGTCGGATCGACGCTGGCGGGGCCGCTCGATCCCATACAGCTTCCCAGCACATTGGCACACACGATGAAGTGTCGGGAGGGATCGACCGGCTTGCCTTCGCCGACCATACGCCACCACCAACCGGGCTTGCCGGTCAGCGGATGCTGTGAGGCGACATACTGATCGCCAGTAAGGGCATGGCACAGCAGAATCGCATTCGATCGGTCCACGTTAAGCGTCCCGTACGTCTCATAGGCAATATCGACCGGCGTCAGCATCGCACCGCTGTCCAGCCGTAGCGGGCCGGACAAGCGCACCTGTCGGCCAAGGCCGAAGCGGCTGTCGCTGGGTGCAGGGACGGTAGCCATATCTGGCCGCTAGGGTGCGCGGAGAAAGCTGTCAATCATTGCACCACACCGATTCGGCTCCCTTTGCGTAGCGCAGGCTTTCCCGCTAAAGCGCGGGCCATGACAAAGACCCCATCACCGACATTGAATTCGCCGCAACCCAAGGACTGGATCCTGGGTATCTCCGCTTATGTACCGGGTAAGGCATCGAGCGCCGATGGCCGCCCGCTCATCAAGCTTTCCGCCAATGAAAATCCTCTGGGAACCGGCGATAGCGCCCGTGCCGCGTTTGATGCGGCGAGTGTAGACCTCACCACCTATCCCGATCCCGGCGCAACCCGGTTACGCGAAGCGATAGGCGCCAAGCATGGTTTGGATCCTGCGCGTATCATATATGGTACCGGTTCGGACGAACTGCTGCACCTCGCCGCCAGCGCCTATGCAGGGCCGGGGGATGAAGTGCTATACGTGCGCTATGGCTTTTCGGTGTATGATATCGCCGCGCGGCGTGTCGGCGCAACACCGGTTGTCGCACCTGATCAGGACTATGCGACCGATGTCGACGCGCTGTTGGCAGCGGTGACCGACCGCACCCGTGTCGTCTTTCTTGCCAACCCGAATAACCCGACAGGCACCATGACGTCAGTCGCCGAAATCGCGCGCCTTCATGCCGGATTGCGATCCGACATATTGCTGGTTCTCGATCAGGCCTATGCCGAATATCTGGAGCCCGAAGAGGACGATGGCGGGCTGGCGTTGGCGCGCGACGCAGGCAATGTCTTCGTGACACGTACTTTCTCGAAGATTCATGGGCTTGCCGCAGAGCGCATCGGCTGGGGTTATGCCGCGCAGCCGGTGATAGACGTGCTGCATCGCATCCGTGCGCCATTCAATGTAACGACGGCTGGGCAGGCCGCTGCGGCTGCGGCGATAGCGGACGATGCATGGATCGACGCAAGCCGCGCACATAACACGCGCTGGCGCGAATGGCTGGCGGCGGAAATGACGGCACTGAGCAATCATGGACTGCGCGTCGTGCCGAGCAAGGCGAATTTCCTGCTCATTCTGTTCGAAGGCACGCTGACGGCCGAAGAGGCACTGAACGGATTGATGGCCGAAGGCTATGCGACGCGCTGGCTGCCGGGGCAGGGGCTTTCCAACGGTCTGCGCATCACCATCGGCACCGAGGACCAGACACGCGACGTCGCGCGCATCGTCCGTAGCCTGGTGGAAGCGGCCTGATGTTGCCTTTTGCCCGTGTGACGATCATCGGCTTGGGCTTGATCGGATCGTCGCTCCTGCGCGCGATCCGCGCGGAGATGCCAACCGTAATACTCACCGGGCACGATGCGAGCGCGGAAGTGCGAGAGACCGCGCGGCGGATCGGCTTGGCCGACGACATCACCGATACGGCAGGCGCAGCCGTTACGGATGCCGATTTGGTGATACTGTGCGTGCCGGTGGGTGCAATGGCGGCAGTCGCCACTGACATTGCGGACGACCTGCCCGCCGATGCGATCATATCCGACGTAGGATCGTGTAAGGCGGAGATACTTGCCGCTTTGACGGCTGCGCTCCCCAATAATCCGATTATCCCGGCGCACCCCGTCGCAGGCACCGAAAACAGCGGACCGGAAGCGGGCTTTGCCAGCTTGTTCAAAGGTCGCTGGTGCATCATCACGCCACCAGCGGACGCCAATCCTGTCGCCGTCGAGCGCGTATCGGAATTGTGGAAGCGAATCGGTGCAGACCTCGAAATCATGGATGCCGCGCATCACGATCTGGTGCTCGCCGTTACCAGCCATTTACCGCATCTCATTGCCTACACCATCGTCGGTACGGCCAGCGATCTGGAAAACGTGACGCGATCCGAAGTCATCAAATATTCCGCAGGTGGCTTTCGTGACTTCACGCGCATCGCGGCTAGCGATCCGACCATGTGGCGCGACGTATTCCTGTCGAACAAGGATGCGGTGCTGGAAATGCTTCAGCGATTTTCGGAAGATCTGTCTGCCTTGCAGCGCGCGATCCGCTGGAATGATGGCGACGCACTATTCAACCTCTTCACCCGCACGCGCGCCATTCGCCGTTCGATCATCGAAGAGGGGCAGGACGATCCCGCACCCGATTTCGGCCGCGCGCATGGCTGAGTCCTAAAAGCCGATCTCGGCCGCATAATCGGGATCGGACAGTGCCGTCAGGCGCCGGGCTGCTCGGCGGGCAAATCGTAATGTTTCCGCCTTGCGCCGCGCTGCCGCCAGCGGCTCCGTCGGGGCAGGCCGGATGATTTCCGCATCATATTGGTCCGCGACGATCAACCCGGTGCGGGTTGGCCATAGCACTTCACTTTCGAACGGCGCCAAATCAAAGCCCGCCGGTACAGCCCAGAAATAGCGATCGCAATACTCGAAATAGTCCGCCCACTTCGCGTCACCCAGCAAGTCAGCGCGGCTGCACTTGATTTCTACGATGACGATATGCCCTGCCAGATCGATCGCCATGATGTCGGCGCGGCGCCCGTTGGGCAAAGGCACTTCGGAAATACCGAACAAGTCGTGGCGCTGAAAGAGTCGAAGAACCCCGCGCGTGACGGCCAGCGCCGTTCCCGGAGGGCAATCTGTAAGAATGGAAGCCATGCTTCACACTAGAACAGGAAGTGAACAAATAAAAGGCCGATTCCGGTATCCCTGCTCGGCCTTTTTTTGCTCTCCCCGCATTCCCACGACCACTGTCAGCAAAAGCGACGGGCTGGGGTAGCTATCTCAGCGATAGAAGATGTGATTATCGATGGAGGCCAGCCGTGCTTTGCCCCAACCGGGGGATACGCGACGCGCATGAAAGAACAGGGCGCCTTCGGCTGGGTTCTTCCAGGCATCGTTGATAGCGATTTGGGAAATGGCGACGGCTTCGTGCCAGTCGCGGGTCTGCGTGCTCGGCTGCGGTATGCTGCCGCCACGCACGAAGCTGAACTGGCTGGGCTGACGCACGACGCCGCACAAGCTGTCCGCAAAGCGGCCCGAGCGGGCGCGATTGATGATGACGCGGGCTACGGCGAGCTGTCCAGTCAGGCTCTCGCCTTTCGATTCATAATAGACGGCACTGGCCAGGCAGCGCATATCGTCATTGATGTCAGCGGGAAGCGTCTGCTCGTCGACCAGCTCAGCAAGCGAGGACGCAGTCTGGGCGTCCTGGGAAACATTTGCCGACTGGGACGTTGATGTCGTGCTGGTTGGCTGAACCACTTCCTGCGGCGCGGCGAAGGTAACGCCTGCAGCCTGAGGAGCGGTTGAATTGGGAAGCGCGCGGAGCGTAACGGGAATAGTCTCGTTAGATCCTGCCGCTTGGGAAGCGTCACTTGCCATTACAGCGGCAAGTGCAGACAAAGTAAATGCGGCCAGTGTTGCGGCCTTCAAACGGAAACTCATTCTAACCCAGAATAATGCGGTGAGTCGGCCAGGACACCGTGCCCGTATCGAGCTTATCTTGCGTCCGGTCGCCCCCCGTCTGCGTGTTTACCGTTTTCGCCCCCCATTGAACGAAATTGCGGCAACCTGCGCGTTGGCGTCGGCGCGCCTATGAATGGACCGTTCCGGGGAGTCAACGATCAACAGAGCGATTCAGCGGCCAACCGTTCCGCATCCGCGATATCAAGCTCTATTAACCATAGATCGGGATCGGACCTGCGACGACGGGCAATATATTCTGCCATCTCGTGCGGCGCTGAGCTCTCCTTTGGCCCACAGGACGCAAGTGTGTAGCCCTCAGTGTAATCCGAAATACGCTCAAACAGGCCGGTTTGTTCGCCTTTTTCCAAACATTGCAGCAGGATAACGCCACTGATCGGATCGCCGCGATGGAGGACCATGGCAAAGCCTCCCTCATTTTGCACCCGCCTGATAAGCGCACCTACCAGCATATGGGTGGCCAAACGCGCGGTCATGCTGCGGTGCGGTATCCTGGCAAGGATGACAGCGGAAATTGCGACCGCATAAAAGTGCCGGTGCCGCGCCCGACTTCCTCGCCTTCACTGTCGATCAGGCTCGCTTCGGCCACATAGACCCGGCGCTTCCCGCTGATCCAGCGCCCTTCGGCACGCAATCGCCCCGGATGAATCGGGCGCGTAAACAGTAGGTTGAAACTTGTGGTCAGAAGGAAACGATCGCTGACCAGACTGTTCGCAGCGTAAAAAGCCGCATCGTCCAGCATCTTGAAATACACGGTGCCATGTACGGCACCGGCAGCATGGAACAGCGTTTCATCAACGTCGAAGTCGATATGCGATACGCCCGCATTCGAGATCGTCAAATCGGAACGAAACAAGCTATTGATGGGCGCCGAACGATAGAGCTGCTCCAGCGCACGAAAATGCGCTGCTTCCCCACTGGGCGGCGTAGCGTCGTCAGGCAGCGTCACGAGCCTCATTACCCGAAAGCAAAGCGAACAGCGCTTCACGAGATCCGACACCCCGGAGTCGTGCAATCTGTGCATCGTTACGCAGGTAGCGTGACACCCGCGCCAACGTCTTCAAATGCTCAGCCCCGCTATCGAGAGGTGAAAGAAGAGCGAACACCACATCCACCGGCGCGTTATCCACCGCGTCGAATGGAATGGCAGATTCCAGCAAAATCACCAGACCGCATACCCGATCCAGCCCCGGAATCTTGGCATGGGGAATACCGACGCCACCGCCAAAACCAGTCGAACCCAGACGTTCACGCTCAGTCAATCGATCGAACACAACGTCTGCAGCCAAACCATAATTGGTGGCCGCCATGTCTCCCAATTTTTGGAAAAGTTGCTTCTTGCCGCTGACCGAAACGCTGGTAGCCAGCGCTTCAGGCGTTAATATATCGTCAAAATGGACCATGTCGTACCTAATGGGGTCAATCGCACATTCTATAAAGACCGGTGTTGACCAATCCTGAACGCCATCGCTGAACCAAAGCATGGCCCGTAGACCCCGACGGCCAGAACGTCAATAAAGGTGGGCCGGAACAATGATGTCCCGGCCCCATACAAGCTATTATACGCGAGGTTCGACCCAGCCAATGGTCCCATCGTTGCGCCGATACACCATGTTATAGGCAGACGTGCCCGCGTTGAGAAACAGCAACGCATTGGTGTTGCGCAGGTCGAGCATCATCACCGCGTCAGACACCGATGCCTCGGGAATATCGACCCGCGTTTCCGCGACGATCAATGGCGCGTCCGAAGGCTCCTCATTGTCTTCAGGCTGTGCAAAAACCGTGTAACCTGCACCATCGAACGCAAGGGCATCGACACCGTTACTGCGCTTGTCTTCCGCGGCAGCGGTCTGCGTATGGCGATCCTTGAGGCGTCGCATATAGCGACGAAGCTGCTTTTCGATGCGGTCAGCCGCCTGATCGAAAGCAACATGCGCATCCTGGGCTTCGCCGGCACCCTTAAGGATGAGGCCAGTCATCACATGGGAAACGATATCGCAATGGAAAGCGCCATGCGGCGCTGTGCTGAAAGTCACTTGCGCGGAAATGGCGCGCGCGAAATATTTCTCGGCCACCGCTTCGAGCCGCGTCCAGACGTGCTGCTTCAGCGCGTCGCCCGTGTCGACCTGATGTCCGGAAACACGAATATCCATTTTGCCTTCTCCTTCTACGAGCCGGTCCGTCGGGGAAGACGGGCCGGTGAACGTTCCGGACCGACCCAGGAAGGGCAAGTCCGGATATATACGGAGCAGCCAATCAGGCCGCTGCCCCGCTTAGCCAGAGCGGCTTGTCGAGCGTTGCGATGAACGCTGCATGTCGCTCCAGTTCCTCGGCACTGGCGCAATGCGGCCGTGCCGGACGGACCGGACGAACGGTCGAAACAAGGCTGCGTTCCATCGCGTCAGCCTGTCCGGTACCTTCGTCGGCCAGTATGAGACCGATCTGTCTTCCCCCGGTCAATTCGATGTAAAGTTGCGCAAGCAGTTCCGCATCGAGCAGCGCGCCATGCTTGACACGATGGCTGCGGTCGATGCCGTAACGGGTGCAAAGGGCATCAAGGCTATGCTTGGCACCGGGGTGCAGCATCCGTGCCATCGCCACTGTGTCCACCATGCGATCCAGGGAAATCGGATCGCGCGCAATCAGTTTCAGCTCATGATTCAAGAAACCGAAATCGAACCGGGCAATGTGTGCGACCAGCGGTGAATCGCCCAAAAACTCCAGCAACGCATCCGCGCCGTGCAGGAACAGCGGCTTGTCGCTCAGAAACGTATCGGACAAGCCGTGGATGGCTTCTGCACTGGCGGGCATGGAACGTTGCGGATTGAAATAAGCGTGGAACGTTTCGCCGGTCGGGACGCGATTGACGAGCTCTATACACCCGATCTCTACAAGCCGGTCGCCGCTGGCGGGGTCGAAACCCGTGGTTTCGGTATCGAATATGATTTCGCGCATAGGCCTTCCGACTCTGGAAGGATACTATCGGCCCGCTTTGGCATGAAGGCAAGCGACGAGACGACGGACCTGCGCGCGTGTGCGATCGAATGTCGTACCGGTATCGACAAGATAATCCGCGCGACGCCGCTTTTCCGCATCGGGCGTCTGCAGATGTCGGATGCGACGAAACTTGGCCGGCGTCATGCCGGATCGCGCCAAGACGCGCTTGCGCTGTTTCCAGGCCGGAGCGGTGACCACGATAACACCCTCCAGTTTCGCCTGCACATGGGTTTCAAACAACAGCGGAATATCCAGAACGACTAGTCGCCGCGCTCGGTTTCGTCGCAGAAAGGCCGCTCGGGATTGCTGAACCGCCGGATGGACAATAGCTTCCAGTGCCTTGAGTTCATGGGGGTGGCCAAACACTGCCGCGCCCAGCTTCGGGCGGTCGACACCTTGCGGACCGGTGGTGCCGGGAAAGCGCGCCTCTATCGCGGCAAGGATCGCCCCACCCGGCCCTTGCAACCTGTGCACTTCGGCGTCGGCATCGAACACCGGCACACCCTGTTGCCGCAGCATCGCGGCAACCGCGGATTTCCCCATGCCGATCGATCCTGTCAAACCCCAGACTTGCGCCATAACGTTCTCGATCAGGCCGTCAGCAAGGCGCGCAGTTCGGCGTCATGCTCGCGCGGCGCGTCGGCGTCGAAGAATATGTCGAAGGCCAGCGCCGCCTGCCCGATCAACATTTCCAGTCCATCGACCGTAGCAAGGCCGCGCGCCTTCGCCGCCGTGAGCAAGCCTGTTTCCAGCGGTGCGTAGACGATGTCATAAACAAGGGCGCTCGTCGGTTGGGCCGATAGATCGAGATCGAGCGGTGGCTGACCGAACATACCCAACGATGTGCTGTTGATAACCAGATCGACGGGTGGAAGGATCGCGTCCATTGCGATGACTGTGCCGGTAATTCCGGCACGATCCAGCAAAGCTTGCCCTTTGGTCGCGTCACGCGCCATGATGGTGATCGTCTTGACGCCAAATGTCGAGAGCGCGAACAGAATCGCACGCGCCGCGCCGCCCGCCCCGATCAACAGAGCATGCTCACCCTTCCACTTGCGGACGACCAGCGCCTGAAGAAAGCCGCCGGCATCGGTATTAGTGCCGATGAGCGGACCGCCGGTTTCGCTCGCAATCGTGTTCATCGCACCGATCCGGTCGCGCACGCCACCGGGATCGTCAGTATACTCCATCACTGCGATCTTATGGGGAATCGTGACATTGCAGCCCAGCCAGTCGGGATCGGCGCGACGCTGCAGGAAATAGGCCGACAGGCTTTCGGGTTTCACATGCGTCTTGCGATATTCCGCTTCGATCCCGAGCTTTTCCAGCCAGAAATTGTGGATCAGAGGCGACTTGCTGTGCTGAATCGGATCGCCGATTACTTCGGCATAGGGCATGTTCTGGGTCATGCACGCAGAAACCCACGGACGCGCAGGAAGTCAAGCAAGGGGAGCAGTGGAAGGCCCTGAATCGCGAACTGGCTCCCTTCTACGCGGGAGAAGAGTTGCGCGCCTGGGCCTTCGATCCGATAGCAGCCTACGCACCAGCGGCAATCTTCCCAATCTTCTCCCAGATAGCCATCGATGAAATCGGGTGAGAGAGGCCGTACGGTCATCTTCACACGTTCGATATGCCGCCACACCGGCGTCCCGCCCTGCGCGATGACTGCCGCGCTGTGGAGATAATGTGTGCGACCTGACAGTAGCATCAGGATACGTCGGGCATCAGCTTCGTCGATGGCCTTGTCTATCATTTCGCCATCGTCGAGGCTTAGCGTCTGATCGCACCCGAGCACGAGATCGCCCGGCGCGCGGCGCGATACCCGCAAGGCTTTAAGTTCGGCCAAGGCATCTGCAAGCGCCCGCGCATCCAGCCCATCGGCGCGCAACGCTTCCTTGGCCGCATCTTCGTCCACACCCGGTGCCACGGCATCGAAAGGTACGCCTGCCGCGGTCAGCAATGCGCGACGGCTGCTGCTTTGCGAGGCCAGTATCAGGGAAGCACTCATGCGGTTTTCGGTTCGCCTTCCTTCAGCACACGTTCGTTGAACAGGTTAATGATCGCCGCCGCTGCTTCCTCGATCGATCGACGCGTCATTTCGATCACTGGCCAGCCATTATCCGCGAAAATCCGCCGAGCAAAGGCGACTTCGGCTTGTACTCGGTCGAGATCGACATAAGGGGTTTCGGGCGCCTGATTCAATGAAAGCAATCGGTTACGCCGCACCTGCACCAGCCGGTCCGGGCTGATGGTGAGGCCCACCACCATGGGATGCTTGAGCCGATAGAGACTCTCAGGCGGCGGAGATTCAATCACGAGGGGAATATTGGCCGTCTTGTACCCGCGATTGGCCAGATAGATCGACGTCGGGGTTTTCGATGCGCGTGACACGCCGGCCAGCAGAATATCGGCTTCTTCCCAATTTTCATGCCCCACTCCATCGTCATGCGCGATGGTGAACTGGATCGCTTCGATCCGCGCGAAATAGGCTTCGTCGAGAATATGTTTGCGGCCAGGCCGATTGCGCGTTTCCTGTCCCAGAATGTTGGACATCGCGTCGGTTACCGTATCGAGCGCGGCTACATGCGGAAGGCCAAGCGCGCGACACCGGTTCTCGAGCTTACGCCGCAAGTCGCTGTTCGCCAGCGTAAAGAGCACCAGCCCCGGATTGTGGGAAATTTCCTCCATGATCCGGTCGAGATGCAATTCGGATCGGACCATCGGCCAGAAATGGCGGATCGCCTCAACATTTTCGAACTGCGCGATCCCCGCCTTGGCGATGTTCTCCAGCGTTTCGCCCGTGGAGTCCGACAGAAGGTGAAGATGCAGCCGCGTCATGGTGCGACTCTGTTGGGGAACTGTGGATAAAGCAAGGGACGAAACCGTGGATGGAAAAGTCGCCCGATTTGCTCCGCACTGCCCGCAAAACAATCCACAGCCCCCCAACAGGCCGATATTTTCATCCACAGCCTGTGGATAACGGGGGTAAGTGGAACGACTCTGTCCGGAATCTTGAACTTTGCAGAGTCAAACTGTTGGCAAATGGTGGAGCAGTGGATTACCCCCGTTGCCAACTGACTATCATCATCTTCATTCCTTATTAACTTATTAGAATAGAGTATATGAGCGGACCTGATAGCGATGTGCCTCTCGCCAATGCGGCGACGAAACCTCTGTTGCGCGTTGTCGCCGGCGAGCGGCTCGATCCGCCACCAATGTGGCTTATGCGGCAAGCAGGGCGCTATCTGCCTGAATATCGTGCTTTGCGTGCAGAAAAGGGCGGGTTCCTCGAACTGGTATACGACAGCGCCGCCGCTGCTGAAGTTACGATCCAGCCGTTGCGGCGTTTTGCCTTCGATGGCGCCATTCTGTTTTCTGACATTTTGATCGTCCCCTACGCCATGGGACAGAAACTGTGGTTCGAGGCAGGTGAAGGGCCGCGTCTGGCGCCGACGCTCGACACGACTGAGCTTTCTACGCTGGTGCCCGATTTCAGCCGGTTTGAGGCTATCTATGAGACCGTGCGGCAGGTTAAGGCGCAACTTGCCCCGGAAGTGACCATGCTGGGCTTTGCCGGCAGCCCCTGGACCATCGCGACCTATATGGTGGCGGGGCAGGGCAGCAAGGATCAGGGTGCGGCCAGACGCATGGCCTATGCCGATCCTGAGCGGTTCGGTGCGCTGATCAATGCGATCGTCGAAGCGACGGTCGAATATCTCTGTGGGCAGATCGACGCAGGCGTGGAAGCGATCCAGTTGTTCGATAGCTGGGCGGGCAGTCTTGCCCCGCTAGAATTCGACCGTTGGGTGATAGCTCCCAATGCCAAGATCGTTGCGGCCGTCAAAGCCAGGCGACCTGGCACCCCGATTATTGGATTCCCCAAAGGCGCTGGCGCCAAACTTGCCGATTATGCAAAAGGCACGGGCGTCGATGCGCTGGGGCTGGACGAAACCGTCGATCCGCACTGGGCCAACGCCGTGTTGCCTCAGGGCTTGCCGGTGCAAGGCAATCTTGACCCGCTGGCGCTGGTATCGGGCGGGGCGGGCGTCAAGGAAGCAGTGGATAACATCCGTGCCGCTTTCCCGGACCGGCCGCATATCTTCAACCTGGGCCACGGGATTTTGCAGGACACGCCGATTGACCATGTCGAGGCGCTGATTACATTGGTGCGGGGATCGTGAAGATGAGTAAGCACGCATGACAATTTTGGGAGCGGCCTATCTCTGGGTGAGGGCTGCACATCTGATTTTCGTCATTTTCCTGATGGCCGGGCTGTTTATGCTACCGCGCTTTTTCGTCTATCATCAGGAAGTGCCAGTCGGCTCCGAGGAAGATCGCAAGTGGATCGACCGCGAATCCAAGTTACTGAAAATAATCCTCAATCCCTCACTCATCATCGTCTGGGTGTTGGGATTGCTGCTGGCTTACGACATCGGCGCGTGGACGATGGGCTGGTTCCATGCGAAGCTGCTGCTGGTAGTCGCCTTGTCGGGCTATCATGGCTGGCTGGGCGGCTATGCCAAGAAACTGGCGCGTGGGCAGCGGACATTGAGCGACAAGAAGCTCCGTTTGCTGAATGAAGTGCCGGGGATAGCCGTGGCCGTCGTCGTCATCCTGGTGATCGTAAAGCCGTTCTGACAATCGCGCCATCTATCGCACATCGCCTTGACTTGATCCGTGCTGCCGCCTAACGCAGCCAAGTCTCCTTTGCCGCTCGGGCGCGAGAATTTCTTTTCCGTTATCTGTCCGAGCAGGCGCTTTCCCTATCGTCATACTCGCCGGAATCAGCCCGATGCACCTTAAAGACCTCAAGAAGAATACGCCCGCCGAACTCGTCTCTATGGCCGAGGAACTGGGTGTCGAAGGCGCCTCGACGCTGCGCAAACAGGATCTGATGTTTGCCATTTTGAAGGCGGAAGCCGAAAATGGCGAACAGATCATGGGCGAAGGCACGATCGAAGTGCTGCCCGATGGCTTTGGCTTCCTGCGTAGCCCGCAAGCCAATTATCTGGCCGGTCCGGACGATATCTATGTGTCCCCCAACCAGGTGCGCAAACATGGTCTGCGCACCGGCGATACCGTTGAAGGCGAAATTCGCGCACCCAAGGATGGCGAGCGCTATTTTGCCCTGACCAAGATCAGCTCGGTCAATTTCGACGACCCCGATGCCGTCCGTCATCGCGTTAATTTCGACAATCTGACGCCGCTCTATCCCGACGAGAAACTGAATCTCGATACGCTCGACCCTACCGTCAAGGACAAGTCGGCCCGTGTCATCGACATCATCTCGCCGCAGGGCAAGGGCCAGCGCGCGCTCATCGTCGCGCCGCCGCGCGTGGGTAAAACCGTGTTGCTGCAGAACATCGCCAAGGCGATTACCGACAACCATCCCGAAGTGTTCCTGATCGTTCTGCTGATCGACGAACGCCCCGAAGAAGTTACCGACATGCAGCGCAGCGTGAAGGGCGAAGTCATCTCCTCGACGTTCGACGAACCCGCACAGCGCCACGTCCAAGTTGCTGAAATGGTTATCGAAAAGGCCAAGCGTCTAGTGGAGCATAAAAAGGATGTCGTCATCCTGCTCGACTCGATCACGCGCCTTGGCCGTGCCTACAACACGGTTGTCCCATCATCGGGCAAGGTGCTGACCGGCGGTGTGGACGCCAACGCGCTGCAACGCCCCAAGCGCTTCTTCGGTGCTGCGCGTAATATTGAGGAAGGTGGCTCGCTTTCGATTATCGCAACCGCCCTGATCGATACCGGTAGCCGCATGGACGAAGTCATCTTCGAAGAGTTCAAGGGCACGGGTAACTCGGAAATCGTGCTGGATCGCAAGGTTGCCGACAAGCGCATCTTCCCGGCGCTGGATGTGGGCAAATCGGGCACCCGCAAGGAAGAATTGCTGGTCGACAAGGCGAAGCTCAGCAAGATGTGGGTGCTACGCCGCATCCTCATGCAGATGGGCACGATCGACGCGATGGAATTCCTGCTCGACAAGATGAAGGATTCCAAGACCAACGAGGATTTCTTCGATTCAATGAATCAGTAGAATGCTGACATGGAAGTGTCCTGGCCCGTAGTGGCGGGAACACTTCCATAAGCATATCGTTTGCCGCAGGAAGCCAAGCTGCGCTTCCCATGAATGATGTCGGAGATTCGCTTTGATCGATTTGCTGATGATGGCCAGCGCCGCTGCGACGTCGCTCGGTTCGCCCGCGGACATCTGGGGGCATATCGTCCACGATTTCTCAAATATCACCTCGCCAAGCCAGCTTGCGGCATTCGGTCAGGTGTTGATGATCGACATCATGCTGGCCGGCGATAACGCCATCGTAGTTGGTGCGTTGGCCGCCGGATTACCCACAGCGCAGCGCAAGAAGGTCATCCTGATCGGGATCATCGCGGCGTTGGTGCTGCGGATCGGTTTTGCGCTCGTGGTCAGCCAATTGATGCAGATCGTTGGGCTTATCCTTGCCGGTGGTTTGCTGCTGTTGTGGGTATCGTGGAAAATGTACCGCGAACTGCATCCTGCAGGACAGAGCGCGGGATCCGAGGAAATTGAAGGCGATGAGCATAGCGGCGTAAAGCCTGCCAAGAGCTTCGCTGCGGCCGCTTGGGCGGTTGCAGTTGCCGATGTCAGCATGAGCCTCGACAATGTGCTCGCCGTGGCTGGAGCGGCGCGCGATCATCCGGGCATTCTGATCATCGGCTTGATCCTGTCGGTCGCGCTGATGGGCGTTGCAGCCAATATCATCGCCAAATATATCGAGCGTTTCCGGTGGATTGCTTACATTGGTCTTGTCGTTATCGTCTACGTTGCGGTCAAGATGATCTACGAAGGCTTTACGGATACCAATGTTGGAATAATGACGCTGTTTTCCTGAACTTTAGGGAATAAGCACCGTCGATCCTACCGTCTTCCTGGATTCCAACGCGCGGTGGGCGTCGGCGGCATTGGTCAGGGCAAAACGCTGTTGAATGTCCGACGTTATTACGCCTCGGGAAAGCTGGTCGAACAGGCGCTGATCCAGACGGCGATAGTCGGCATCTTCACGAATATAATCGAACAGGGTAGGGCGGGTCACGAACAGCGATCCGCCTTTGCTAAGTTCCAGCACGCTGAACGGCGGCACAGGACCGGATGCATTGCCAAAGCTCACCATCAGGCCTCGTGGGCGCAACGCAGCGAGCGACTCACTCCAACTGGCCGCACCCACGCCGTCGAATACGGCATCCACTCCCTTGCCGGCAGTCAGATCGCGCACGCGCGCCGCGAGCGTATCGAAATCACCGATCAGGCTATGGGCCGCTCCAGCCGATAGCGCGCGTGCCGCCTTTTCGGGCGATCCGCTATGCGCAATAACTGTGACGCCCATGTCCGCCAGCCACGACACCAGCAAAGCGCCTACGCCCCCCGCTGCAGCATGAACGAGTGCGGTTTGACCCTTTGTCATGCGCGCGCAATCCTCGGCGAGAAAAGCGGCTGTCAGGCCCTTGAGCGTTATCGCTGCGGCCACGTCGCAAGGAATATCGTCGGGCAACGTGAGTAAGCGACTGGCAGGCAGGATGCGATGCGTGGCATAGCTTCCGGGTGCGGCGGATGCATAGGTCACACGGTCGCCCACCGCGACAGTGTTTACAGCATCGCCAACGGCAATGACGATTCCCGCCGCTTCCCCACCCAATCCTGTGGGTAACACTGCAGGGTATAAGCCTGTCCGCACATAGATATCGATGAAGTTCAGGCCTATAGCTTCATGGGCAAGCAATACTTCATCCGGTCCCGGAGCACCTGGGTCGAAGCTTTCTCTTTCGATTGCGTTCGGCCCACCCGGAGCGCGAACGATCAGGCGCCAAGGGTCCATGCTTATAAATGGTTCGCGAAGAATTCGGCTGTTCGGCCATCGGCAAGCTGCGCTGCGGCATCATCCCGACGATTACCCATTTCCGTCGCAAAACCGTGATCTTGGCCCGCATAATCGTACAGCGTGACATGGCGGTTGTCGGCAAGGCCAGTATGCATAGCGGCCTGCGCCGTGGCATCGACAAAATGGTCGTCAGTAGGGATATGCAGCAGCACCGGCTTGCCAATCGCATGTTGTTCGCCAAGCAGATTGTCTATTCCGACACCATAATATCCTACGAATGCATCGCCATCGGTCCGGCATGCTGCCATGAAGGCGAGACGACCGCCCAGACAATAGCCGACACAGCCTACTTTGCCGTCGCCGCCCAGTGCTGCGCGCGCTGCCTTTATCGTGGCCTCGATATCGCGAATGCCCTGATCCTGATTGAATTTCCCTATAAGACCAAGAGCTTGCTGAAATTCCGGTTCAACGTCGGGATCAAGTTCGATATGCGGTTGCAGGCGCCAGAAAAGATCGGGAGCGAAGGCAAGATATCCGTCCTTGGCCCACGTATCGCATTTCGCGCGAATACCCGCATTCACGCCGAAGATTTCCTGAATGACGATGATTGCCGCTTTCGGCGTTCCTTTGGGGCGCGCGAAATAGGCGTCGAATGTGCCGTCGCCTTCAAGCGTCGTAATAGGGGTCATACCGTCAGCCATTGGTCGTCTCCATATCGTTATGTGCTGGTCTCATAATGGCGTATCCCCGTGGCAGTTCAAGGACAGCCGATAGCTGAGATTATGGGGAACTGGCATTTCCCGACAGGTTGCGGCATGAATGGGACCGGTCGCCATATGTATAGGTGACGGACTGCGCAAAGGGCCGGGTCATGAATGTTACCGTCAATGTCGAATGTACGCCGGAAGAAGCGCGGGCCTTCATGGGTTTGCCCGATGTGTCGTCCATTCACGAGAAATATGTGCAAACGATGCTTGAAACGATGGACGGCACCGTCAGCCTCGATCAGATGGAAAACCTGTTTCGAAGTTTTTCGCCGATGGGCGATGCCGGAATGCGTCTTTTCAAACAGATGATGGATCTGGGGCTGTCGAGTAGCGGCATGGGTACGACGAAAAAGGGATAGCCCCTGGCGTGATGGCCGATACGATTTTCGCACTGTCCAGTGGACAGCCTCCCGCAGCTATTGGAGTGATCCGTATCAGCGGACCGCAAGCGGGGGCGGTGCTTGAGCGTCTGGCAGGGCGCTTGCCCAAACCGCGCCATGCAACATTGGCCACTTTGTGCGATCCTGAGGATGGCGATCCACTCGATTCCGCGTTGCTCCTGTGGTTTCCTGGTCCGGCCACTGCGACGGGTGAAGATTTGGGCGAAATACACTGCCATGGCGGGCGCGGCGTGACGGCAGCCCTTTTGCGCGTGCTAAGCCGACAGCCAGAATGCCGGATGGCCGAACCTGGAGAGTTCACGAGACGCGCATTTGAAAACGGACGGATCGATTTGAACGAAGCCGAGGGGCTGGCCGATCTTCTGTTGGCCGAGACTGAGGGGCAGCGCCGTGCCGCCATGGCGATGGCTCAAGGGCATTTTTCTCGACTGGTCACGTCGTGGCAGAGCGAACTACTTCGCCTATCCGCGATGGCGGAAGCTGCGCTCGATTTTTCTGACGAGGACGATGTACCGGGGGAGGGAATAGAGAAGGACATTGCTCAAGAAATCGAAGCGCTAGTCGAGGCCGTTATGGTAGAACGTCAACGTCCGACGGCCGAACGACTGCGCGACGGCATTGGCGTGGTGATCGCCGGCCCGCCCAATGCAGGTAAATCGACGCTGCTGAATGCTTTGGTGGGGCGAGATGCGGCCATCGTTTCCGATATAGCCGGGACCACCCGCGACCGGATAGATGTACCCGTGGCGCTCAACGGCGTTGCATTTCTGCTGACCGATACGGCCGGATTGCGGGATGAGGCGGATGACGCGATTGAGGTAATCGGCATGTCTCGTGCGCAAGACGCGATTGAAGCTGCAGACATTCTTTTATGGCTGGGGAGGACCGAAGATGCTCCCACCTCCAACGCGATAAAGATCGCAGCGCAATCGGATCGACCGGATTGGAATATGCCTGAAGGGGCCGACATCGCGGTATCTGCGAAGGGTGGCGAGGGGCTAAGCGCTCTTGTCGAAATGATCGTCGGTCGAGCCGCGCGGCTGTTACCGCGAGAGGGAGAATATGCGCTGCATGCCCGCCAGCGAGAAGCTCTCGACCTATTGGCTGTCGAATTGGATCAAGCGCATCATGTGCATGACATGCTCATCGTTGCCGAGTGTTTACGCCGTGCACGGCAGTCCATCGACGCGCTAACCGGCCGATCAGGAACGGAGGATATGCTCGATGCCCTCTTTGGAAACTTCTGCATCGGAAAGTGAAGCGGTGTTTCACGTGAAACATCTCCAGTAATTTTGACCGGAAGCGCGTTACGTTCTATGGGCGATGAATGCGCGAAATCGAATATGATGTGATCGTGGTAGGCGGTGGCCATGCCGGTTGCGAGGCTGCGGCCGCCGCGTCCCGAAAGGGTGCGCGCGTTGCGTTGGTGACATTCGATAAAGCCACGGTCGGGGCCATGTCGTGCAATCCAGCCATTGGCGGATTGGGCAAGGGGCATCTAGTCCGTGAAGTCGATGCACTGGATGGCCTGATCGCCCGAGCTGCTGACGCGGCCGCAATTCACTATCGCATGTTGAACGCCAGCAAGGGTGCGGCAGTTCAGGGGCCACGTATCCAAGCTGATCGCAGGCGATACCGGAGCGCCATCCAGACGGCATTGGCTGCGCATAGCACGCTGGATATCGTTGAGGGCGAAGCCACCGCTATTGATCTTATGCACGGTGAAGTGGCGGGGCTGCGGCTGGCCGATGACAGCATTATCTCGACACGCGCAATCGTTCTTGCAACGGGCACCTTCCTTGGCGGGACGATGTTTCGGGGTGAGGAGCGCAGCATAGGCGGCCGCACAGGCGAACGTGCCGCGACCGAAATGGGGCGCCAATTGCGCGATATAGGGTTGCCGATTGCGCGATTGAAGACGGGAACACCGCCACGGATCGATGGTCGCACGATTGATTGGGCCGCATTGGAAGAACAGTCTTCCGATCCGGAGCCATGGACTATGTCACCCATGTCGACGGGCAGACCCTTGCCGCAGACATTCTGCGGGATAACGCGCACCAATTCGCGAACGCACGATATCATTCGCAGTGGGCTTGATCGCTCTCCGTTATTCAGTGGTGCGATAGCCGGGCAGGGGCCACGCTATTGCCCGTCCATCGAAGACAAGATTTTCCGTTTTGGCGACCGCGATGGGCATCAGGTATTTTTGGAGCCGGAAGGGTTAGACGATGCTTTGGTCTATCCCAATGGGATCAGCACATCCCTGCCGACGGACATCCAGATTGCGATGGTGCAGTCGATGGCGGGGTTGGGGCGGGCGAAGATCGTCGTTCCTGGCTATGCGGTGGAGTATGACTATATCGATCCGCGGGCATTGGATTCCCGATTGGCCGTCCGTGCATTACCTGGCTTGTTCTGCGCGGGGCAGATCAACGGTACGACTGGATATGAAGAAGCTGCAGCCCAAGGGTTGATAGCGGGTGCCAATGCCGCAGCGCTCGCGCTGAATGAAGCTCCACTGATTTTGGATCGGGCCAGCAGTTACATTGGCGTCATGGTTGACGACCTTGTGTTGCAGGGCGTTACCGAACCTTATCGCATGTTGACGGCGCGCGCGGAGTACAGGTTGCAGTTGCGTGCCGACAATGCCGTTACGCGGTTGACGGGGGTCGGCGAGGCGCATGGGCTCATTGGGACAGCCCGCCAGCATTGGTTTGCAAAGCGGAGCAAAGATCGCGTCGAGATATTGTCCGCACTGCAGCGTCCGGTTACCGCATCCGCGATGCTCGCTGCCGGTGCGTCAGTGCGTCAGGATGGCGTTCGCCGTACCCTGTTTGAGTGGGCGCGGTTTCCCGAAGTTCCTACATCGGTGCTCGATAGGTTGTTGCCGGACCTGAGCCAGTTTGATCCGCTCCTGCGGGGGGAGGTTATGGAGGATGCCCATTATGCCCCCTATCTGGAGCGCCAAACCGCAGAAGTCCGCGACCTGCGTGCCAATGAATCTATCATGATACCGTCGCACCTTGATTTCGGAGCGATCGGCGGGTTGTCCCGCGAAATGCAGGAGCGCCTCGAAGCCGCGCGACCGGAGACGTTAGCCGCTGCGGGGCGGATACGCGGAATAACGCCCGCGGCTCTTGCCGCAATACTGGTTCACGTAAGGCGCCGTGCGGCATGACCGAAGACGAAGCACGCGCTTGGCTGACTCATCTGGATGTTTCACGTGAAACCTGGATTAAGCTGAATGAGTATGTGGCTATTTTGCTGGACGAGATGTCTCGGCAGAATCTGATTGCTGAGTCGACGAGAGACCATGTGTGGGCGCGGCACATCGTCGACTCCGCGCAGCTGCTACCTCTGGGCCCGACACCTAATGAACGCCAACGCCCTTGGATAGATCTAGGGTCTGGGGCGGGATTGCCGGGGATTGTGATCGCATTGCTGTCGCGGTGGGACGTCATCCTCGTGGAGTCGCGCCGCAAGCGGATCGATTTTCTGGAATCGGTCATTGACCGCCTTGGGATAGACAATGCCTCGGTGTTTGGAGGTAGAGCGGAAGTTCTGACTGTCAGCACACCGGCCGCCGTTATCAGTGCCCGCGCATTTGCGCCTTTACCTAAATTGTTCGCCTCGGCTTATCATTTGTCAGATGCGAAGAGCTTTTGGCTGTTACCCAAAGGTAAAAGCTGGCAGAGTGATATCGAAGACGCTGCGCCGTCATGGCATGGTACGTTTCACGTGGAACACAGCGTCACCGATCCCGACAGCGCCGTTGTGGTCGCACGGTCGGTACGAAAAAAGGGCCGTCGATGATGCGCATTGCGATCGCCAATCAAAAAGGTGGGGTGGGTAAAACCACCACGGCTATCAATGTCGCAACGGCTTTGGCAGCGACGGGACATCGCACCCTTCTTATCGATCTGGACCCGCAAGGTAATGCATCGACGGGTCTGGGTATTACGCAAGCCGAGCGGAACCGATCCAGCTACGACGTGCTCATCGGGGATTGTTCGGCGGAAGATGCGGTTATTCCTACGCGCGTTCCGAAACTTGAGATCATGCCGGCAACACAGGATCTATCAGGCGCTGAAATCGAATTGATCGACTATGAACAGCGGACGCATCGGCTCGATAAGGCTCTTCGTGAAGGCGAGCAGGGGCGGTGGGATATCTGCCTGATCGATTGCCCGCCGTCCTTGGGGCTGCTGACAATCAACGCTATGGTGGCAGCTCATGCATTGCTGGTGCCGCTTCAGTGCGAATTTTTCGCTCTGGAAGGATTGTCGCAGTTACTGCAGACCGTCGATCGCATTCGAGGCCGTTTCAATCCGGGGCTTTCGATCATGGGCGTGGCGCTCACCATGTACGATCGCCGCAATCGGCTGACCGATCAGGTGGCAGATGATGTCCGGGCATGCTTGGGCGATGTGGTGTTCGACACGGTCATTCCTCGGAATGTCCGCCTTTCAGAAGCCCCTAGCCACGGCATGCCAGCGCTGATCTACGATTATCGTTGCGCCGGGTCGGAAGCCTATATGCAATTGGCACGCGAATTGATCGGTCGGTTGCCGCAGAGGGAAGAGATTGCAGCGTGAGTGAGGAAACCGCACAAAAGGTACCCGTTAAGACTGTGAAACGGCCCCATGGCTTGGGACGCGGGCTTTCCGCCTTGCTAGGTGACACTGCGCAGGAAGAATCGACTACCTCGGCTCCACGTGAGGGATCGTCTGTACAAAGCATTGAAATTGCGCTGATTCAGCCGCATCCAGAACAGCCGCGTCGTCATTTCGACGATGGTGCGTTACAGGAATTGGCTGACAGCATCGCCAAGCGGGGTGTCATACAGCCGATTATCGTGCGTCCGCGGGGATCGGGTTATCAGATCGTAGCGGGGGAACGTCGCTGGCGGGCCGCACAGCGAGCGCAACTCCACCGCATTCCGGCAATCGTTCGCGACTTTGATGAGGCCGAGACACTCGAAATTGCGCTGATCGAGAATATCCAGCGTGAAGACCTGAACCCTATCGAAGAAGCCGAAGCCTATCGCAAGCTGATCGCACAATTCGGCCACAGCCAGGAAGCCCTCGGCCGTCTTGTAGGAAAATCGCGTAGCCATGTTGCCAATTTGATGCGCTTGCTGGAGTTACCGCCCAGTGTGCAAACGTCGGTGATGGAACAGCGCCTGACGATGGGCCATGCGCGCGCTTTGATCGGAATGGCGGATTGCGAGACACTGGCCCGTACGATCGAACAAAAGGGGCTTTCGGTCCGCGATACCGAGAAGCTCGTTCGAAAGGCGAAGACGGGGCATATCGACGCACGTTCATCCTACAAAACGCAGTATGACCCCGCTGGCATGGATGCCGACCTGACGGCTTTGCAACAGCATCTGGGCGACATTCTCGGCCTGAAGGTCGAGATTGCCCATAATACTGGCGGTAATGGCACACTTACTTTGCGCTACTCCACTCTGGATCAGCTCGACATGCTGTGCCAGCGTCTGTCGGGCGAGCGTATTTAGCTTTTCCTTGGGCGAGATAGGTAGAAAACCGGCATCCGGCGAAGCCAGATACCGGTTTGCTGGTGCCCATCGGATCAGAAGCGATAGCCGACAGTACCCATGACATTGCGCGGTGCGCCCGCGAAACAATCGCCGCGGGCAAGGCAGGATGCGTAATATCTGTTGTTGAGGAGGTTGGTGGCATTCAGCGCGAATCGCCAGTTGCTCCATGTGATTTCAGCCAATGCATCCACGGTGGTACGCGACGGGGTAACAATTGTGTAAAGCGTCCCTGTGGGAATGGCCGGATTGAGACCATAAGGGTCTATCGGCCCGGTCGATTTGCTTTTGCCGCTGTGTACCGCTCCCGCACCCAGACGCAGTTGCGCGCCATCCGCGAGCCCGAATGTCTTGGTGGTCCAGATCGATGCCGTCTGGCGCGGCATATAGTCCAGACCGGTGTTCACTTCCGAACGCAGCTTGTTATAGCCGTAGTTGACCAGCAGCTCGAAATTGCCCGGCAAGGTGTGGCTCGCTTCGACCTCGACACCCTTGGTCGTTAACTCGCCGGATTGCGTCGTCGCACCGCTGGCCAGATACCGCACACGGTTACGTTCCTTGATGTGGAAGGCGGTGACCGTGACGAGTGTGTTGCGTTCCGGCTGCCACTTCACCCCTGCCTCAAACTGCGTACCTGTCTGGGGTTTGTAGGGATTGCCAAAGCTGCCATCGGCGTTGGTAATAGTGCCGGCAACGAGGAGGAAGCTCTCCGTATAGCTGAAGAAGGGTGACAATCCGGCTCCGACTTCTCCGATTATCCCCGCGCGGAAGGTGGTGGCATTATCCTTCTGACCCGATGAGCCGGTGACATGGTCGCGGCGCGCGCCCAGCACGACGGAGACGCGGTCGTAGAACCGGATCTGGTCCTGTACGTAGACGCCCAACTGTTTCTGCGACGCGTAGGTGAAGGGACCACCGGGATCATAGGTCCGCAAAGCATCGCCATCGATGTCGTACAGATCGACTGTCTCGGACCCGCCGGCGTAGCGCTTGCCTACCTTGTTCCAGCTATAATCGACGCCCACCAACAACTTGTGCTCAATATTCGCACCGGTGTTGAAGGATAGGCGCAGGTTATTGTCGGTCGAAAAGACGTTCATTCTGGCATCGCTGGCATCCGCGGTCAGGCCAATGGTCCGGCCATAAGTGCCCGCCCCCGCATAGACCAGGAAGGGGTCGGTAGGATTGGTGTAACTGTCAGCATAATGAGTGAAATATTCCAGATCGCTGTCGATATAGCGCGCCTTCAGGCTGAGCCGGATGCTGTCGGAAAAGTCGTGGGTCACCGAACCGCCGCCCTGAAGCGAGCGGCCATTGTAACGATCCCACCCTGGTTTGCCGACAAAGGTATATCGGTCCAGTCGGCCCGAGGGATTGGCGGGGTTGGGACGGAAGGTGCCGACAATCGGCAAGAATTGTGAGGTCGAGCCGGTTTCATCCTTCTGATAGAGTCCGGTGAGCACGATGTCGGTATCGGGCGTCGGCTGCCAACGGATCGAGGGAGCGAACATCACGCGGTCGTCGGGGACATGGTCGACATAGGTGTCGGCATCCCGCACGCGACCGACAGCACGGATCGCCAGATTGTCCGCCAGCGCCAGATTAAGGTCGGCCAAGGCTTCCTTCCGATCGAAGCTGCCGTAGACGAGACTGACTTCGCCGCGTGTTTGGAAATCGGGCGTCTTTGATACCAGGTTGATGAGACCGCCGATCGATCCCTGACCGAACAGCACCGAGGCTGGGCCGCGGACGATCTCCACGCGGTCGAAATTATACGGGTCGGACGTGATACTCGCATAATAAGAGAAGATGTCGCGCATTCCGTCTCGAAACTGGAGGGCATTGAGGCCGCGCACATTGAACCCATCCACACGTGTGTCACGGCCATAGGGGTCGGCGAGAACGCCTGCAGCATATTTGACGGTGTCGCTGATGCTGATCGCGCCCTGCGAGAGATATTGCTCGGCAGAGATGACCTTGATCGGCTGGGGCAGTTCGATGAGCGGGGTTTCCGTCTTAGTTCCGGCATTGGCTGCTGTAACGACGATCTGGTCTTCTTCCCCGCCGGGCGCAGTTTCGGCCGCGACCTCGGGCACCCGCTCTTCGGCGCGGGCTGCGGTAGCGAAAAGGCCAATCATTGCCGCGCCGCAAAGAGCGATCGAGCGAGTGACAGACATAATTGTTCCCCTGTTGCGATTTAATCTCAATAAACGGGCGAATAACGCTATTGGGAATGAATCGCAATATACCGAAGCATAATTTGTTGGGGGTCGACGTTGGTGGCAACTCCAGCGCCAAGCGAAACAAAAAAGCTCGTGCTGCATCAATGACTAATGGGCCGGGATGTCTCGGCAGTAGTTTTGTTTTTGCATGTCCGATTGCCAAGGAAGCGCCAGTATGAAACTCCAAGATATTCTCGTCCCGACATACGTACAAATGCTGCGGGCGCTTTCGGCGTGGCTTGAAAAAGCCGAAACCGCGATACCGGAAAATGAGATGAAGCCACTCCTGACCGCACGCCTCGCAGCAGACATGTTTCCGCTGTCGACTCAAATTTGCTTCGCATGCGTTCAGGCGCAGGAGGGTATCTTTAGACTGCGGCAGGAGGCCTTTCCCGCGTCAATCGACGTGCTGCTCGATGCGGGGCGCAACGCCGACGAACGACCGGGTTCCATGGACGATGCTCGCGCAAGGATCGCCGAAACCATCCGCATAGTAGAGTCCGCAGCGGCAGACGCATCCGATTTGGCACCGACGGCAACGATTGCACATACATTGCCCCAAGGCATGACGTTCGATCTCACGGCTGAGCAATATGTGCGCGACTGGGCGCTGCCACAGTTCTATTTTCATGTGATGACGGCTTACGCGATCCTGCGTGCACAAGGGATCGATCTCGGCAAGGCCGACTATGTGGCACATATGTTTGCGTATTTGCGTCCGAGCGCGGCGTCGTCAGAATAGCCGTGCCGCTTGGACTTGGGAGCGTTGAACTATACTATTTGAACAAGGGGAAAATGGTGCTGCCGGGGAGGATTGAACTCCCGACCTCAGCCTTACCAAAATAACTGTTAACCTACGACGGCTTACCCCAATATACTTTATATCACTAAAAACAAACGATATTGTGAGATACTGACTACGCTGGACTGCGCTATGGTAGCCCAGATTTCGCCCCTATTTGCTGACAATATGCTGACAAACTGGAGCATAGGTGATATTGTCAGCAATATCTGGGGAGGAGGCGCATAATGTCAAAGATTACTAAGGCCAAAGTGGATAGCCTTGCGCCTCCAAAGTCAGGTCAAAAATACCTGTGGGATGCCGAGTTGCGCGGGTTCGGGGTGAGGGTGTTACCATCTGGATTGAAAGCCTTCCTGCTCCAGTACCGGAATGCCGATGGCCAAAGCAGGCGAATGGTTCTTGGCCGCTATGGCGTTTTGACTGTCGAACAAGCTAGGTCCGAAGCACGTGTAAAATTAGGTGTTGTTGCTCGAGGCGGTGATCCAGTTGTCGATCGCAACAATGCGCGCGGGGCACCGACAGTAGCGGAAATCTGCGATTGGTATCTTCAGGAGGCTGAGAGCGGACGCTTACTTGGTAGCCGACGTCGCCCTATTAAGGCGTCCACACTTCGCATGGACCGTAGCCGTATCGAACGACATATTAAGCCGCTCGTCGGTAACAAGAAGGTGCGTTCGCTAAGTGCACCCATGATCGCAGAAATGCAGGCCGACATTGCTTCAGGCAAATCGGCATCAACAAAAGGCAGTGGTCGAGGCCGGGATACGATTGGCGGCGCAGGAGCGGCGTCACGTTCGATTTCTACCCTTCATTCGATACTCGAACATGCAGTAAGGCTAGGCAAGATCGAAGCGAATCCCGCACGTGGCGTGCGTCGGATAGGTTCCAAGCAGCGCACAAGGCGGCTCAACACATCCGAAATTGTCGCGATCGGTCAGGCTATCAGAACCGCAGCCGCTCAAGGTGACCACCCTGGTGGCCTTACTGCAGTCGTTCTTATCTTGTTGACCGGCTTTAGGCTCATGGAGGCCCAGGGCCTCCGGCGAGAGTGGCTAGATCATGATAGGGGATGCATCACGTTCCCTGACACCAAAAGCGACGGACAAGTGAGAGTTATCGGTCGTCGAGCCCTCGCGATCCTCATGGAACACCCCGAAACGTCCGGTAGTCCTTTCTTCTTTCCATCAGCCCGGACCGACAGCCACTACAAGCAAGTGCCCGACCTGGTAGCCCGGCTATGTCAAATCGCCCGGCTGGATGGCGTTACGCCCCATGTGTTTCGCCATACCTTTGCGAGTATCGCAGGCGATCTTGGATATTCGGAACTTACCATTGCGGCACTTCTCGGCCATGGGAAGCGGGGTGTGACACAAGGCTATATCCACATCGACGAGCTCCTGCAGTCCGCTGCAGACGCCACTTCGGAGCGAATAGCTGGCTTGCTTTTCGGTGCGGACGGCGCGTGAGGCACCGGCGTGTGCGCTTGCTGAACGGCTCTTGCCACGGCGGCATAGCACTATTTTAGAAGGTCTCTTGGAACGGCAGCCATGAGCAACTTGGGTCTTGCGCTCCCGATGCAAGGTTGTCATTTTCGCTGAGGACGGGCCTCTGGCGCTCGCCAAACTTGAAACCCGCCAGGCATTATGAGCGTCGGTCCGCGATGGACCGGCGACCGGATCGGATGTGGCGCGTAACCATCGCGTCGAACGACGGCAAAGCAGTGGGAAGGCGTAAGGTCGGGAATATCCGGCCCGCCGTTGCTGTGCCTGGATCCCCACGTGCCTCCCTTCAGAACGCGATGTCCATCTCCCCGGCCGCCAAGATCCCCATCGTCCGGTTGCCACAATAGTCCTGCTGACACAGTGGAGCCGCCGCAGCCGATGGTTTCCGCCTTCGGTCTTGAAGTTGCGTTCAAGACTGAACGTGCCAGCCTTCTGCAATATTTGGGCAGACGAGCAGGTAATGAGGCCGCAGCTGACCTGGTCCAGGAGGTGTTCATGCGGGCGGCGAGTAGCGATCAGGCGTCGCGCCTGATCAACCCAGCCGCCTTCATAAGGCGGATTGCGCGCAACTTGCTCATTGATCGAGCGCGCCGACAGAAGCGCGATAACGTCGTCTTTTTTCCGATAGATGAACAGCGAGACCTGGTCTCGCTGCCCCAGCAGAGCTGGAACCTCGAGGCGGCCGACTTGCTTCGCCTGTATGAAAGTGCCGTCGAGACCTTGCCTGAAAAGACCCGCCGCGTCTTCTTGATGCATCGGGTCGATGACTTGAGTTATCGCGAAATTCATGACCGCTTGGGGATCAGCATCGCTACAGTGGAATATCACATGATCAAGGCGATCGCGCATATAGGCCGGCATGTGGATGCGGCACGATGACAGATGCGGGCGGCGAAAACGAACAGCGGCGCGAAGCCATCGAAGACGAAGCAGTGGCCTGGCTGGTGCGTCTGGGCGGCGGGGACCAGGAACCTGCCGCACTGAAGGCTTGGCTGCGCGAGTCCGCCGAACATCGCCGCGCCTATGCTTGGGCCAAGCGGCATTTCGACAGCTCCATCATACTTAAAACATCCAGTCGCCATGGCCGACGCCGGGCATTCAGGCCGCGAAATCTGTTGGCACGCGCAGCCATAGCCGCTGCGATCATTACTATCGTTGCTATTGGCGTCAGCTTCATGTCCGTCCCGCCGATGCAAGGCGACAGACAGCTGTCCGACAATGCGCCAGTGTTGAAGACATTGCCGGGCCAAATTGACACATTCGATCTCGCCGATGGCTCCAAGGTTACTATGGACGCAAGCAGCCGACTCACCGTGTCAATCAAAGGGAATGAACGCCGGCTGCGGTTCCAGCAGGGCAGGGCGCGCATAGCAGTCAGGTCCGATGGTCGACCATTTATCGTTGAAGCCGGACAGGGTGAGTTGCTGACTCGGGCTGCGCGTTTCGACATTGGCCGAAAAAGTGATGGTCGTATCGAGATTGCAGTCCTGTCCGGCCAGATCGAACTCAGACGGCTGTTGCGGCCGGCGGTTATCCGATCTTACTCGCATCATGCCCAGGCTGGACAGACTATTGTCTACTCTGCTGGCAATTTTCGCCCCGTGGCGGGGCTACGCGATGGTGTTGATCGCCGCGACTGGCCTCAGGGCTGGACGGAATATGAGGCTATCCCGCTTCGCATCCTGATCGCGGACGCAAACCGTTATGCGCGACCGCCTATCGTGCTGGACGACCCGGCATTGGGCGACCTGCTGGTGTCAGGACGCTTTCGCTTGACCCAGGCAGACCGCTTTTCTGCCCGCATCGCGGACCTGTTTGATCTCGCGCTAAGCCGCAGCTCAAGCGGCATTCATCTCCAGCGGCGATAAAAAATTCAAAGATCGACTAAGGTCGATCGAAATCAAACGTCAACAACCCCCCAGAGCCTGCCGACCGGCGGGCCGATGAGCAAAAAAGGGGGAAAATATGACAGGGAAGAGATTTCAAGCAATCGTCGGACTGATGTTAGGCGCTGCCACGACCGTGACGATCCCAGGAAGCTTGGCACAAGATAAAGCACCCTTCATCTTTGACTTGCCCGAGCAGAATTTAAGCGATGCGCTCAGCACCGTGGCCAGGCGCGCTGGCTGGGAGATCTACATGCCGGCCGCGCGCGTCTCGGGGTTGAAAGCGCCGGCGCTAAATGGCGCGCTAAGCGCGCGAGAGGCGATCGAGAAACTGCTCAAAGGCTCCGGCCTTCGTGCGCGCTTTCTCGATGACGCGGTGATCATCAGCGACCGCTCAGCGCCTGAAGACACCGCAGCAGCCGAGCAAGCAGACGGGATCATCGTGACCGGGACGCGGATTACGGGTGCACCGCCGGCCGCCCCGGTGCGGGTTTTTACCGCAGATGACATGCGGCGCGCAGGCCAAGCGGACCTGGGCGAAGCGCTGAGAAGCTCGCCACTCAATTTTGGCGGCGGCCAGAACCCCGGCGTCGGCCAAGGCCAAGGCGCGAGTGACGTGAACGTCAATGGCAGTTCATCAATCAATCTTCTGGGCCTTGGTCCAAATGCTACGCTCACGCTCCTCAATGGGAACAGGCTCAGCTATACCGGGCTTAACTCTGCAGTCGATATCGCTGCCATCCCAGCTATCGCTGTCGACCGCATTGAGATTATCGCGGACGGTGCGTCGGCCATCTACGGCGCGGATGCTGTCGCGGGCGTGGTCAACGTCGTGCTGAAGCAGGACTATGAAGGCATAAGCGCGCTGGGGCGGCTCGGCGCATCGTCCGATGGCGGCAATTTCCAACAGCAATATAGTCTGACCGGAGGCCATCAATGGGCGAGCGGCGGAGTCCTTGCTGTCTACGATTACTCGGCAAACACCGCGATTTCTGCCGCCAGTCGCTCCTATACGAGTCAAATGGCGTCGGACTCTTACCTCTATCCGCGCCTTGGTCGACACAGTGCGCTTGTTAGCGCGCATCAAGATGTGGGCGCGAGTGTCACGGCCAAAGTCGACATGCTTTTCAAGCGCGGTCGCCAGGATATGCTGCTCGGCTTCCTCACCGGGCTCCCGCACAGCGTTCTGGGTGCCGCTGTGCGGGCGGACACGAAGTCCTGGCTCGTTGCTCCGTCGCTGACTGTTAGGCTGACCCCATCGTGGACAGCCCAGCTGACCTCTTCATACGGCGTCGACAAGAGCCGTTCCAATTCCCAGATCTTTTATGATGGCATGCCGTTCCCGCCGAGTTACCGTCAATATGACAACGAAGCTCTGTCAATCGAACTGGGCGCGAATGGATCGCTGTTGGCTTTGCCGGCTGGCTCCGTTCAGATGGCTATGGGCGGCGGCTATCGTCGTACCGCCATCAAAGTGACGACGAGGACAAATGATGTCACCAGCAATGCATTCGACCGAAGCGCCGATAATGCATATGGCTATGCCGAACTTCTCGTGCCGCTGTTATCGCCTGCACAGCAATCGCCCTTGGGTCGCTCTCTGCGCCTTACTGGCGCTTTTCGATACGAGGCCAACTCCGGTACAGACTCGGTTGCCGTGCCTAAGCTTGGCATCATTTACGAGCCCGTGCATGGGTTGACACTCAAGGGCAGTTGGGGGCGGTCCTTCCGATTGCCCACGCTCTACCAACGCTATTCCATATCCTACGCCGGCCTTGGCCCTACAGAAGGTCGCGCCACCGGATTCCCCGCTGGCTCGACCATTATCATCTTGACCGGATCTAACCCTGGCCTGAAGGCAGAACGATCCGAGAACTGGACTGTGTCAGCCGAGTTCAAGCCAGTTGCGCATCCTGAATTCAGCGGGAGCATCAACTATTTCAATTTTGATTATACCGATCGCGTAGCCGAACCGCTGACTTCGTCGGTCGGCGCGCTGAACAACCCGCTATATGCCGGACTCATCACATTCAA
The DNA here is from genome assembly GCF_027925545.1 of Sphingobium sp. BS19. Taxonomy (NCBI): domain Bacteria; kingdom Pseudomonadati; phylum Pseudomonadota; class Alphaproteobacteria; order Sphingomonadales; family Sphingobiaceae; genus Sphingobium; species Sphingobium sp. BS19. The sequence goes on along the minus strand of NZ_BSEF01000007.1, from coordinate 30,285 downwards.
TCCGACCATCGCGCAGCAGCAGACAGCTATCGCGGGCGCCGCTCTGGGCCTCGAAAATGAAACGACAACGCCCTATGATCCCACGGCCGTTGTCGCGATCCTTGACCGTCGCGACCGAAATGTGGCGCGGGAGAAATATAAGGGTATCAGCCTGTCGCTGCGCTACCGCATTGGCGACCCGGATCAGGACTCCTTCGATATAAGTTTTGACTGTAACTGGATCGACAGCAAAAGACAATTGCTCGAAGGTCTGCCGGTCACGGATCTCTCTGGCACCTTGTTCAATCCGCCGAAACTCAAGGGCCGGGCCGGGCTTTCCTATGTCACGCCGCGGCTGACCCTCTCGGGTTTCGCCAATCTGAGTTCAAGCCTGCTCGATAGTCGCACCGCGACCACCTACCGCATTGATGGCCTTGCAACGTTCGATTTCACAGCCCTCGTAAAGCCTTCGGACGGACTTGAACTGGGCGTGATCGTCCAGAACGTGCTCAATGCCAAACCGCCCGTCATCCGCACCGGATCAGGCTATGATTCACCTTTCGACACCACGAATTTCTCCCCGATCGGGCGCTTCATCGCGGTGCAGTTGCGGCGGACCTGGTGATGCTGGATCGGTTGCAGACTTTTGCGCGGTGTATCGCCCCGGCCATATTGCTATGCGGTTCGGGGGTGGCGTGCGCCACTCCCGAACCCATCCACCCATGGACGCTGGAGGATGTGCTCTCCATTCCGCATGTGACCGACACGGCCCTCGCCGCCGACGGCCGCACTATCGCTTACATCCTTCGGGTAGCCAACCAAGCTGCGGATCGGACCGAGTTCGAGCTCCATATCACTGATTTTCGATCGGGAGGGGACAAGGTGGTGTCCCGATCACTCTGGATGGAACGCCTACAAACTGTCCCGGGTCAAAAGGCCTGGAGCGTCCTTGCCGATCAGGGCGCGGGGGTCCAACTCTATCGCGTCGATGGAGCCGCGCAGATGTCCTCCATCATCGTCAATCCCGAGACCGTCTTGGTGGGATCCGTCGATGGTGGCGAATTTGGCTACGGCTTCACCGGACCCGTCCGCTTCGGGATTGCGTATTACGACTGGTCGCCAGACGGTCGCCGCCTGTTCTACTCGCAATTGAGGCAGGGTACAGAAAAGGATGGGGTTCGGCACGATGAGGACGTCACGCGCCTGACGCTTTTTCGTCGACGAGGTCCGGCTGTTACCGCACGGTTTTTCGTAAAAGAAGGCGGCAAGGCGCCGATCGGGCTTGCGGATGTGCCACCGTCCGACAGAGTGGGTCGCTTCCTGGGCGGGATGCCCGCTTGGCATTCCGATGCGCTCGACTTCTCCCTCCAGACAGATGATCTGAACACACCTCACGTGGCGCGCTATCGATGGCACTTCGGCGACAAGACGCCCCGTCGTTTGGATGACGAACCTACGCTGTTTTCAGACGCCATTGCAGGACCCGGGGGCGGGAACCTCTTTGTCGAAGGCGAGGGGGTTGCAGCGCGGCTAAAGGAACGTCAACCTGGCGGCAAGACCCGCGACTTTGGCGCTTTTAATGCAACATTGTCGGACCGGCGATCTCCTGGACACTGGCTGTCCCCGAATCGAGATTTTGCGCTCGTCGCCGTACGTTATCCACTCGAGGGCAGATATGGCCTTGTGCGGATTGAACGAAACGGGGGGATCAAGCGGATAGAAGTGCCGGAAAGCCTTACCCATTGCAGCTTCGCGCCATCAGTTGCTGAGGGGGTGTGCATATGGGAAGGGATTGCGCGGGCTCCGGCGTTCGTCCGAGTTAGGACGGGCGATGGCAAAATATCGGCACTCCAGTCGCTGTCCTCCCGCCATGAGCAGATTACGCCTCTCAAAACTGAAGTGCGCGATCTGGTCAACGCCTTCGGCTTTCTGGCCCGCAACCGCATTATATTTCCGCGGGAATATAGGACGGGACGCCGCTATCCTGCCATCCTTGTCACTCATAGCACCGATGCCGATGACCGGTTCGGCGCGCTCGACCTTCAATGGGATTATCCCGTCCAGTTGTTCGCTGAGCGGGGCTATGTCGTTATACTCGCGAACGAGCCGCACGCCTCGCAAAGCGCATTGCTGAAGAAGGCAGATGCAGATCGTAACATGTGCGGCGGCGAAACCTCGCCTGCGCAGATCCAGCGTCTCGGATGGTTCAACCAGATCGAGAGCTTCCGGAGTATTATCGACGCGCTCAACTCGGACGGAGTCATCGATGCAGATCATGTTGGTATTGCGGGGTATAGTTATGGATCGCAGATCGCCAACGTGGCGGTGACACAGACCAAGCTGTTCAAGGCCGCATCGAGCGGTGACGGGGGTTTTCTCGAGCCAGCGGCCTATCGCACGCATCGATGCGCCTACAAGGCGATATTTGGCGGTCCTCCCGGAGATCCGGCGGCCTCGGCCAACTATACTGCTTTCGCGCCCTCTTATCGCGCCCGTTTTGCGCGGGCGCCGGTGCTGCAGCAAATAGCCGAACCGCATGAAACAGCGATCGACTTCCATCAGGCTCTGCGCGCCGCGAATGTTGCAGCGGAACTCTCCCTCTATCCCGGTGAGACGATCGCATCGGACGAAACGCACTTCTTCCACATCCCATCCAACCGACTGGCTGCGATGACAGAGAATGTGCAGTGGTTCGATTACTGGCTGAAGGATATTCCACCACCATCTGGTCTCGACGGGAATCGCCGCGAACGCTGGGAGGCCATGCGTGCACTGATGCCCGACTGAAGATCCCTAGCTCGTCCACTGGCGCGCCCAACTCTCCGCGCCAGTAAGACCCAGCAGCCGCCGCGCGTGCGATCTATCATATGGTCCTATTCTGCCGGAGGACGTTGACTCTGGCAGATCGGTGAGGATTCCACGTTCGGCCAAGATCCCAGTGCGCAGATAGGCGATTATCCGGCCTTCGTTTTCCCAGAAGAAGCGATCGAGAAAGCCTGATGGGCCGCCTTTTGTTCGACGCCCGATGATCGAAGGGGGAAGATCATGTTCGAATGCGCGGCGCGCCATTGCGCGGTCGGTGCCGCTTTCAACCCAGGTCCAGGTCGGAATCTTGAGGCATTGCTCCATGACCGGTTGCGCCAGGAGCGGAGAAATCGATGGGGGATGAAATCGGCGATCGTGAAAGCCGTCGTTACCCATCGCCCGGCAAATCGCCCGAATATGCGCAGCCTTACCCTGCGATATGCCGTCGGGTTGATCGTACCAGAAATGGCGCCTGCTCGTTTCGATCGCGGCTTTAAGCCATGCAGGATCAAGAAAGGAGCGGTCTCCGCTGGTAGCACGAGAGCGAGGATCGCGCCCCAGACGCCGGCATAGGTGCAGCAGGATCGTAGGAAGGTCGGCGCCAGTTAGCCGCGCTACATCTGCCGCTGTCTTGAGGAGGGCCCTCACGCTATGTTGGGCGCGCAAGCGATCGAGTATTGGGGCGATCGACAACATCAAACAGAAGACATTGTCACCGCCATCGCCATTGAAGAATGCGTCGATGCCGAACCGGTTTGCGGCGGCGGCCTGCGCCAGCGCCGTGCACTGCGCATAATGGGCGGTGAAGGGGCGCGCCACGGAAGCTACGATTGGGCGTTCGATATCGATCATGCCGAGATCGTAGGGGATGATGTCCAGTGTCGATCCGAGCGCATTCGCCATCGTTAGCGCGAACGATCGTTCATCACCTTCTCGGTCATCCCAACTCATATGCAGGCCGTGCAATTGTGCGCGCGACTGGTCGATCCCGAAGGTAACGATCGAGGAATCCAGTCCGCCTGAGATCCCCGACAGGATGACCGGAAACGCGTCGGCCCAGGTTTTGATCGCATTCAGGATGATGCCGCGAAAATCGCCGGGTTCCGGCACCCCGATGTCACCATCGCTTGGCAGAAAAGACCAGGGTTTCCATAGGGCATCGGTCCGTCGGCTGGCGGATGTCACCTGCAATCGCTGACCTGACAGGAGCTCGCTTACCCCCGCAAGGCAGGTTTGCTCGCCGGCATAATGCGGGTTCCACAGATGCACCAGCAGCCCGTCTGCATCCATGCGAACGCCGTCCTCGAAGGTAAACGGGTACTCCCCGATCTGTGTGGCAACCGCCACCGTCCCATCGAAATCCCGCCAGAAGGCCGGTAGCGCCCCTGACGGATCGCGCACGACCACGAAATCCCCTTTGGGATCGCGGAATATCGCGACATAACCGCCCCAGTAATCGCGGATCAGACTTTGTCCGCGCGTGACCAGAGCGGCATTGACCTCCGCTGGATTAAGTTCGGTTACAGTTGCGCTCGGTATCGAGCGCGTGAAGAGATGGCCGATGATAGCGCCCTGGTCACCGAGCATCAGCACATGGTCGGTCGCCCACAGCTCTATAGGTGCATCCAAAGCGATGCGGGACATGCCTTCGAACATATGTGAATGCGCTGGACTGGTCTCTTCAGCGCCCAGAAAGGCGACAAATCGAGGCGCCATCATATGGCGAGGATGGGTTGAAAACCCTCAACATTTTCGGGCGAGTCGCCAATCAGCCGCTGTTGGCATTGGACCCAGCAATGGGCAGCGATCGGAAGACGCACACCGATGATGATCGTTGGCTTATGGCCGAACAGACGCAGCATTCGCGAAGCCGCCACGCTGTTGGGGAGGCACTGATCACTGAGCGGCAAAACGCGTTGTGCGAGGCAGAAGGCCGCCGCAATCCGCGCCTCGCTGATCCGCCCGAACTTTAGCTTGGCCGGGCGGGTCGCTTCGTCATGAAGCGTCTCCAACAGGCGCTGGAGGGACAGTCGGCGTACCCGCGATCGCGCCATCACTAGCAATATCAATGCAAAAGGGAGTAATGCCCAGCCCTGGCTCAGACGAACATTCTGGTGATGCGCATAGCGCGGTTTTTCCGGCTCTGATTGTCGATCGTCGATCTGCGGTGCCGGCACAACTAATCCTGCCGCAGCCAGTGTCTCGCACATGCGGGTGGTCGCCTCATTATGGAGAAACGCGCTGAGATGGCGCCCCGTCAGGCCGCGCGCCAATCGATATTGCCCTTCCGCGGTGTCAAGCAGAACAGGCGTATCGCCCACGAGGCAGGCGTGAATATGGGGGGCGAGCCGATACATATGTACAACTCCCGCTCGAGGGGTGGTGGGAGCACACCACCCCTTGGGGTGACGTGCTCCCGTTCCGTCAGTCGTCGTCGGAAATGCCATTGCCCTTCCGTAGCGAGCCATTGCCATCGTCGGCACCAATCAGCGCCACGCCGCGCGTGAGGTCCAGGGCATCGCCCAGGTCAACGAGGTCTTGCTGATGTTCTTCGCGTTCCATAGTATTTCTCCTTCCAGATTGCGACTCCATGTCGCAAACTGGAAGTTTTCATAGTCTTCATCGATCTTCCATTTTATAATCAGATTATAAACTTGGATCGCATCTGATCTAATACTTGCGCTTTTAATAATCGTGACCGAGCAGTGAGAGCGAGCGTTGGGCGCGCGCACTGCTGCCTTTAGCTAGTAAGCCTGGACATACGCGGCAGTCACCCGGTCACGTCTACGAGCGATGCCGCAGAAGGCGCAACAGTGCTGTTCGGCCATGATCGAGACAAGGATAATCGCCCCCACATTGATGCCTATCAGGCTCATCGCCTCACGCGCTGCGTTTGAAGCCGCGATCACTCGCTATGAAGCGTTCCAGCATCGGACTTATCAGACGTTCCACCGCCAGCGGCTGCGCGAGACCCGTGTCAGCCGCATGCGCTCGGGCGTAGGCAATAAGGTCGCGATGCACGAGCGCAGGCAGTTCGATCGTCACCTTGACTGGCTTATCGTCTTCGATCGGCCCCAGTTTCAGCTTGGCCATTTAGTCCTTCCTTTCCCATGGATGCAGTACAAGGTCGCGCGTGACCATCACACGGAGCGAATGACCCGGCCGTATGGTGAGTGTCGGCGGGATGGCCATCTGCCGCTGGACCAGTTGTTGCCCGGCTTGATTGATCGTACCCTGCGTGCCGTAGCGTAACGCCTGAATGAGTGTGTCGTCGTTGTCGGTAGCCAGTTCCGTTCCCACGCCGAGCAATGTCGAGATCAGCGCGGCGCCCAGCATGCCGGTCCAGTGATGATTGATGCCATCCTGCAGGCCTGACATACCGGCGGCATCCGTTCCCGGAGCACGATCCAGGAGAATAGAGGCGCCATCTGGAAAGAGGAGGCGATCCCAGGCGAACAGCACGCGGCGCTGACCGGCTGCAATCTCGCTGTCATATTTGCCGATGAGCTTGGCCCCCTGTGGTATTAGGAGGATCCGGCCGGTAGGACTGTCATAGACATTCTCGACGACCTGGGCTGTGATGTGTCCAGGAAGATCGGAGCGGATGCCGGTGATCAGCGCGGCCGGAATGAAAGTGCCGGCTTGAACGACGTAAGGCGACGCCGGGGAGATGATCCTTTGGGCACTGGCCGCTTCGCCTGGCCTACCCGACTTGAGAAAGTCGCGTCTGTCCGCAACAAGCGTGCTTGATGGGGAGGCTTCAGGATCGCGCAGCGATGGGATGGTCGCTCGCCCGTCGGGATCCAGAAAGCCGCCGCTGGCGGAGATCGCTGACGAAGAGGGTGTCGTGGCCAGAAAGAGCTTACTGGTTTTCGCGGCTACTTGTGCAAGGCCCTTTTGCTCCGCCGCCGATTGCGCAGCCGTCCGAATCGGTTCGTGGGAGGAGCCGGCAGGAATAACGGTCTCGCGTCTTTGCCGGGCGGCGAGGATCGGTCGTCCAAGATCACCGGGTAAAGGTGCGCCCAGTTGAGGAATCTTGGCATAGTCATTTGGAGCTGACGTGATATTCTCAGCGCGTGTCCGCCCCTCCGACACGGGAAGCTGTTCGAGCCTGCCTGCCTTGGGTTGCAGGGCGTAGACCACGATACCGCCAATGCCGATACATCCTGTTGCAGCCAGAATGACGATGCCCCTGCGTGACAGGCGAACAATCCGCGGGGGTTCGCCTGACAAGCGAAATGGCACATCTGTCGAAGGATCCGCAGGCGTGGCGGTGCCGCCCATATTGTGCGGATCCTGAAGCTGCGATCTAGCAGGCTGTCCGTCTTCCTTGTCAGGCAACGGCTGCCCTGTTTGGTTTGGATCGCTCATGACGCCTTTCCCCGGCGCCGGTTTTCCGGTGTGGCGCGATCGATACGCACGACCTTTTGTTTTTTCCTATCGCCCAGACGCAGCTCAGCGGATGTGAACAGGCGGTCGACGACCATATAGCGCCCTTGAACCCGGTAATTGACGAGCTCCGCTGTGTCTCCTGCGCCGCTGACGAAAAGCGGCGGCATTTCACCAGCGCCGACGTCCGCAGGGAATTCAATCATGACCTGTCGACCATCGTCAAAGGCGCGCACAGGACGCCACTCGGGCATGTCTCCCGAGATCCGGTAGTTGAAATATATTGCGGTCAGATCGACGCCACCGGCTGCTGGCACCGTGCGCGCCTCGCGTTCAGCGATGCCTTGCAGGGCAAACAGGGCGTCCTGCGGATAAGTCCAGGCGATAGATGCCATATAGGTTGATGGTGTGCTGTGCAGTTCGAGATGATAGGTGCGCCTGTCGGTATTGATGACGAGGTTGGTAGCGATATCGTCCTGGGTAGGCTTGACGAGGATATGCACCTTGCGTGTTGCGCCCGTGCCGCTCACCGTGTCCCCAATGATCCAGCGCGCCGTGTCGCCCGCGGCGATCGGCCCCGCGCCGACCAGCTCTTCTCCTTCCTGCAGCGCAATGTCGGTGATCTGCCCCGGCTTCGCATAGAGCTGATACAGTGCGCCTTCCGCATAAGGATAGCGCTGGATCGCATTCAGATAACCACCCTTGCCGGGCTGGATGCGTGCCGCTGCATTGGCCCGTCTCACCCGGCTTTGCGGATCCACTGTGGCTGGGTCCGCGCGTAACTGCGGCAAAGGCTTGAGTTGCCCCGGGAGAGGAAGCGGAACGGGTACCGGGAAGATCCGCGCCGTGCCAGCTGGCACGGAAGACGTCGCGGCAATCATATCCGGGTCGCCGCTATGATCGATTTTCTGCGCGGACGCAGTTGAGGACAACGCCAGCAGCGGCGTAAGGGCGAGACCCAGAAACGATGGGCGAGTAGATGTCATTGGCTGAACTCCTTCGACCAGTTGAGAGCGTTGACGAAAATACCGAGCGGGTTCTTGGTGACCTGCTCTTCCGAACGTGGCGACTGGACAGCGATGGTGAGGATCGCCGACCAGCGGGTCGTCTCGACAAGCGCGCCTTGCTCATACCGGCGCTCTGCCCAGCTCACCCGAAAGCTGTCATTTGAGGCGCGTATGACGCTGGAGACATCAACGGCGATCTGGGTCTTGCCGACTTTTGCGAACGGATCGTTGGCCCTGGCATAGTCGCTGAGCACCAGGGCGCCCTTGTCGGTTGTGAAGTCATAGGCGCGAAGCCAGTTTTGCCGCAGCACGATGGGATCGGTCGGGATGCTGCGTATTTCTTCGATAAACCGCGCGAGGTGGAATGCGATCTGGGGATCCGTCGGCCGATAGTCGGGCGTTGCCGGGGCGACGGCCTGGGTCTGGCCGAGCTTGTCGACCTCCACGACCCAAGGCGTGATCGTCCCCCGCATAGATTGCCAGAGCAGGCCTGCCGTAAGCCCTGCCGAAAGGGCAAGGCTACCGAAGAAGGCGAGCCGCCAGCTATGGGCTTGCACCCGCGCTGATCCGATCCGGTCATCCCAGACCTGCGCGGCGCGCTGATAGGGTGTAACGGGTTCAGGCGATTTCCCATAATGTGTAGAAGAACGGTTGAACATCGGTCAGCTCCTGTCAGTGATGTCGGGGCCGCCGCCACCGCCGTGGCTGTCCCCACTTTTGAGCGTCTGGCTGGCGATAGCGGTACTTTGGCTCATCATCTGGCGGCGTTTCATCGCGGCTGCCCAGGGTAGTGCGCCGCTGTGTTCGGGGGAGGGGGACCCCGCCTCGCGTCCTTGTTCCCCGCGCCCTTCAGCAAAATTCTTCTGGATGCTGCTGGCCTTGGCCCGCAACGGCGAGGACATAGTGGCGGCCGCGCTTCGTGCGACTTCGGCGGTGCCAGCGGCAACGGCAGCCATCCCCGATTTCCCGGATGCGCCAGCGGAATAAGCCTGTGCAGCGGCGCCAGCGGCTCTCGCCCCGCCCGCCGCTGCGCCTGACAAGGCGTTGCCGGCGGCGCCAGCTGGCAGATGTGCGCCCGCGACGCCGCCGGCGAGCGTGGCGCCTGCGGCTACCGCCGTGCCTGCGGCGCTGCCGGCGCCGAGTTGCGGTCCACCCGACACGATGCCATTCGCGAGGCCCGGGCCGAAGATGCCAAGGCCCAGTAGAGTCAACGCCGCCAGCGCGATGGCCATCACCTCTTCGAGCGTGGGCTCGGCGCCAAGGCCAGCACTCGTGAAACGTGCGAACAGGGTGGTTCCGATCCCGGTGATCACAGCCAGGACAAGAAGCTTGATGCCGGATGAAATGACATGGCCCAGCACGCGCTCCGCCATGAAGGCTGTTCGGCCGAAAAAGGCGAAGGGGAGCAGGACGAAGCCTGCCAGTGTCACGAGCTTGAACTCGATAATGGTCACGAAGACCTGGATCGAGAGAATGAAGAAGGCGAGCACGACGATCAGCCAGGCGATAAGGAGGATCGCGATCTGGACGAAATTGGTGAAGAGTCCGACCGGGCCCAGCAGGTCGGCCGTAGCGTCAAGGAGAGGCTTACCGGCATCGAGTCCGGTTGCAGCGACGAAGCCCGGTTTCAGGAAGTCGCCAATCGCCATGCCACTGCCTGACGCCTGTAGGCCGAGGCCTGCGAAGCTCTCGAACAATATGGTGGCGAGGTTCGAGAAATTGCCGATGATAAAGGCAAATGTGCCGATATAGAGCGTCTTGCGGACCAGCCGCTGCAGGATGTCCTCGTCCGCGCCCCAGGCCCAGAACAGTGCCGCGATGGTGACGTCGATGGCGATGAGGGTCGAAGAGAGAAACCCGACTTCCCCGCCCAGAAGTCCAAAACCGCTATCGATATAGCTGGTGAAGACCGACAGAAACTGATCGATGACGCCCGTGTCGTTCATGATGCCGCTTCCCCACCGAAAAAGCGCTGCCGCCGCTCTTCCCAGGTTGCCCCGCATTCTGCATCAGGGACGGTGGTCGTTCGGCAATGCCCGGTATCCCCTTTTGGTGGCGCGGGCGTGGCGGTCTGATCAATGTCCGGTTGCGAGCGCTCCTGGTCGGGCAACATCGCCATGACCAGCGTGACTGCCATTATGAACCCGGCAACCGCTGTGGCGAACACGAGCCTGCCTGGACGCTGCATATCAGTTGCCGCGAAACCGACGGAAGCGCTCCCGCGCTTCTGCCTGTACGGCCGCGCTTTGCGCCGAATCCAATGCCTGTGCGCGCCCCTGGGCCGCGATGGCGGCAGTCAGGTCGGCCAGTTGCTGCGACTGGAGAGCAAGCATTTGATTGCCTGCCTGCGCGACCTGGAGCGCGCCTGTTGCCGATTGGCTCGCATTAACCAGCGCCTCTACGCTGGTTTGCACGCCTTCGAGATTGCCGACGACGCCAGCCTGTACGCGCATGGCGTCCTGCAGCGCGCCGACGCTGTCTTCCCATCGTGCATCGGCATTTGCGACCATCTGCGCCGCATCGCCGCGTAGCCCAGCCCCGGTATAGCGGGAGGCGAAGACATTCTGAATATCCTGGACGTCATAGGCTATGCGCTGTGCGCTACCCAGCAGGCGACGCGTCTGCTGGACCTGGTCTTGAAGCGTCGAAAGCGTGGAAAGCGGCAGGCTCGCAAGGTTCTTAGCCTCGTTGAGGAGCGAACTGGCCTGATTCTGGATCTGCTGGATCTGATTGTTGATCTGCTGAAGGGCGCGCGCGGCCTGCAGGACGTTGGAGGCGTAGTTGGTCGGGTCATAGACCACGATTGCATAGGCCGGCGGGGCGAGGCACGTCGCCAGCGGTGCGACAAGGCCACAGAGCGCAAGGTATTTTTTCATAAAAGGGTCTCCTGAACTTGGGCCTCATGGGAAGTGGACGGCTGTTCGGGGTGGGAGGAGGGCAGGATTTCAATGTTGGGCAAAAGATCGGCTGCCCAACCAAGATCATGGTCGGTCAGCCAGCGCGCCGCGAACCGCTCACGTCCTTCGTGGACGAGCGTCTGGGTAATCCGGCGATGATCTGCCTTCGAGGAGGCGGCGGCGAAAGCAAGCGCGACGGCGCCGAGGCCAAGCTCGAACAGACGGTTGCCACGTCGGGACTGGCAATAATAATCGCGCTTGGGCGTCGCACGGCTCAAAATTTCGATCTGCCGGTCGTTGAGCCCGAACCGGCGATAGATAAGGGCTATCTGCGGTTCGATCGCCCGCTCGTTTGGGAGGAACAAGCGTGTCGGGCAGCTTTCGATGATGGCCGGCGCAATGGAGGAGCCGTCGATATCCGCGAGGCTTTGGGTTGCGAAGACGACGCTCGCATTTTTCTTTCGTAGCGTCTTGAGCCATTCGCGTAACTGTCCGGCAAAAGCGGGGTGATCGAGGACAAGCCAGCCCTCATCGATCATGATGAGGGTCGGGCGCCCGTCGAGCCGTCGCGCTATCCTGTGAAAGAGATAGGAGAGGACGGGGGCTGCCGCCGCGGTCCCGACCAATCCCTCAATCTCGAATGCCTGCACGGCGTGTGATCCAAGCCGCTCACTCTCTGCGTCGAGCAAATGGCCCCAGGATCCGCCCTCGCAAAATGGCAAGAGAGCCTGTTTCAGCCGCTGCGTCTGCAACAGCGCTGCGAGGCCAGTCAGAGTGCGCTCGTGCACTGGAGCGGACGACAGGGAGCCCAGCGCGGTCCAGACATGATCCTTGTCGGCAGGGTCGAGCGGAACCCCTTCACCTTCCAGCAGGGCCACAATCCACTGCGCCGCCCAACTGCGCTCGGCTGCATCGTGAACCAGCGCGAGGGGCTGAAGCGCGACCGTGGCGTCAGGCGTGCGCTCGGTATCGAGCGTGCCGCCAAGGTCGTGCCAGTCGCCGCCCATCGCGATCGCCGCCGCACGGATCGATCCGCCAAAATCGAAGGCGAAAACCTGACTGTCCCGATAGCGACGAAACTGCAGGGCCATCATCGCCAGAAGCACCGACTTGCCGGCGCCGGTAGGACCGACGACCAAGCTATGGCCGACGTCTCCGACATGAAGGGTAAAGCGGAACGGGGTCGATCCTTCGGTCTTGCCGTAGAGCAAGGAGGGAGCACCGAGATGATCGTCCCGTTCCGCCCCCGCCCATACAGCTGACAGGGGGATCAGGTGGGCGAGATTGAGCGTGGAAATGGGGGGCTTGCGGACATTGGCGTATACATGCCCGGGGAGGCTGCCGAGCCAGGCCTCAACGGCGTTGACGCGTTCGATAACGCAGGTGAAATCGCGGCCCTGTATGACTTTTTCGACCAGCCGCAACTTGTGCGATGCGCGCGCCGGATCGCGATCCCATACCGTCACACTGGCCGTGACATAAGCGATGCCTGCATGGTCCGCGCCGAGTTCCTGCAAGGCCAGGTCGGCATCCGCCGCCTTGTTGGCGGCGTCATTGTCCATCAGCACCGACTGTTCGTTGGTCATCACTTCCTTGAGGATGGCGGCCAGCGACTTGCGTTTGGCGAACCATTGGCGCCGGATGCGGACCGCCAGACGGGTGGCATCCGTCTTGTCGAGCATGATGGCCCGACTGTTCCAACGATAGGGGAAGGCCTGGGCGTTGAGCTCGTCCAATATGCCCGGGAAGGTCGCGGTCGGGAGACCGGTTATCGTTAGCGTGCGCAGATGATGGTCGCCGAGGCGCGGCTCCAGACCGCCGGTCAGCCCTTCATCAGCGAGCAGCGCGTCGAGATAGGCCGGCGTTTCGGGCACGCGGACACGCTGGTGGCGTGTCGAGACACAGCTGTGAAGATAGGTCAGGCTTTCTGCATCGTCGAGCCAACGCGCTTCGGGCATGAAGCCCTCCAGCAGATGCAGAAGCCGATCTGTCCTGTCGACGAAACTCTTGATCAGCGTCGAAGGCTCCGTCGCACCCCCGGAACGTCCTTCATACAGCCAGCTTTCCGCCCGCGCGCTATCGTCGGCCGGCGGCATCCAGAGCAAGGTCAGATAGTAGCCGCTTTCGAAATGCGCCCCAGCCTCCCGGAATTGCTCACGTCGCTCCAGATCGACCAGCGCTGACACGGGATCGGGGAACAGGCTGTCGGGGTAGGCCGACGCGGGACGACGCTGTGCTTCCACGAAGATGGCCCATCCAGAACCAAGACGACGTAGCGCATTGTTAACCCGCGCCGTTACCGCGACCAGTTCCGCCGGAGTAGAACTGTCGAGATCGGGGCCGCGGAAGCGCGCCGTGCGCTGGAAGGATCCATCCTTGTTAAGAACGATCCCGCGGTCGACCAAAGCCGCCCAAGGTAGGAAATCGGCAAGGCAGGCTGTGCCCGAACGATATTCTTTCAAAGATATCATGGCCGCATCCAGGCAGGATATTTGAGGTGCCGCCGCGCCACATCGACGAACTGGGGATCGCTGCGCGCCGCCCAGACCGAAATCATATGGGCGACAGCCCAGAGCAACAGGCCAACGAGCCACAGCCGCAGCCCCAGCCCGACCGCGCCTGCCAGCGTGCCGTTGAGGATCGCCAGGGATCTAGGCGCACCACCCAGCAATATGGGCTGGATAAGCGCGCGATGTACGGGCGCCCGAAAACCCGGGATGTCGCCAGCGTCGCGCATCAGATCAGCGCTCCGCCGCCGAAGCTGAAGAAGGACAGAAAGAAGCTGGATGCCGCAAAGGCGATCGAGAGGCCGAAGACGATCTGGATAAGGCGCCGGAAACCGCCCGACGTATCGCCGAAAGCGAGGCTGAGGCCGGTGACAATGATGACGATGACAGCGACGATCTTTGCTACTGGGCCCTCGATCGACTCCAGGATGGACTGGAGCGGCGCTTCCCAGGGCATGGAGGATCCACTGGCGCGTGCCGGCGCCGATGCCATCATCAGCGCAAGATATGCCGCGCCGGCAAGACCGTGCACGCGGCGCGCGTTACGACGAATAAAATGAGTCACAATGCTTCTCCTTGGGAAGATGTATGGGGGGACAGGCGATAGTCGCCGGTTGCTTGGTCAATGTCGGCGACACGGGCCAGCTCGGTGAGGCGGCGTCCCGATCCGTCGCGCGCCAGCACAGCGATAAGATCGATGGTCTCGGCGATGAGCGGCCGGGGCACCATGACGACCGCTTCCTGAACCAGTTGCTCCAGGCGGCGCAGGGCTCCCATCGCGGTCCCCGCGTGGATCGTGGCGATGCCGCCAGGATGCCCTGTGCCCCAGGCCTTGAGCAGGTCCAGCGCTTCAGGACCTCGTACCTCACCGATGGGGATACGATCGGGCCGGAGCCGCAGGGCAGAGCGCACCAGATCGCGCAGGGACGCCACGCCGTCCTTGGTCCGCATCGCGACCTTATTTGGCGCGTCGCATTGCAGTTCGCGCATGTCCTCGATCAGTACGACCCGATCTGACGAATGCGCGATCTGCGCCAGCAGCGCGTTGGCCAGCGTCGTTTTTCCGGTACCCGTGCCGCCTGCGATGAGGATATTGCACCGATCATCGACGGCTTGGCGCAGGAGCGCGGCCTGACTCTGGGTGAGGATGCCCGAAGTGACATAATCGTCCAGGGTGAAAACATGACTCGCTGGCTTGCGGATCGCGAATATGGGCGCCTGAACGACGGGCGGGAGGAGACCTTCGAACCGTTCACCCGTTGTCGGAAGTTCGGCTGAAACCCGTGGCGCTGCGGCGTGAACGTCTGCCCCGACATGGTGGGCGACAAGACGGATGATCCGCTCTCCATCCGCAGGTGAGAGACACGCACCGCCTTGGGCCATGCCCTCGCCCAACCGGTCGATCCAGAGTCGGCCATCCGGGTTCAGCATGATTTCGATAATGAGAGGGTCGCTCAGCCACCGCGCGATGTCGGCACCCATCGCCGTTCGGAGCATCCGAGCACTGCGGGGCAAGGTTTCGATCGGTGCGACAGTGGCGGACATCGACATTCCCATAAGGCGCCGGACGGGTCTACCGGCTGATGGGAATGAGTAAGAGACGCAGAAAATCACTGGCTTCAACCATTGTTTTCGAAGTGGAAAGTCTGGCGTAGAAAGACAGGCGGTGGCGTAGCCACCCTGATGAACGCCCAGTGTGCAGGAGCCTCAAAAGCTTGCCGAGGATGCGAATCACGTCTATATCTACAAAATGCCGAATAATGATCGGCATTTTGTGAGGTCGGTTATGACGGCAATGACGCGAATACAGGAATTGCTTGGCGGCGAGGCGATGACGGGCCCGTTGCATGACGAGCGTGACATCGTGCGCCTCATCCGCCGCGGTGTTTCGACCCAGTCGGTCGATCATTTTCTCAGCATGGCAGGTCTGAGCTTCAACATGCTTGATCCAACGGTGCTCAATCTGCGCACCTTCCGCCGCCGACAGAAGAACGCCCAGCCGCTTGAACTGGACGAATCGGATCGGCTCCTGCGTCTGGTTGGGATTGTTGCGGCTGCTGAGGAGACCTTCGGCAATGCGCAGAAGGCGCAGACCTGGCTTCATCGGGACAACCGGGCGCTCGACGGAGAGACCCCTCTGGCCATGGTGGATACGGATAGGGGCGTACGGGCGGTCGAGGCTCTACTTGGGCGGATTGCGCACGGCATTGCCGCGTGATTCTCTACCGATTGTGCAAGGCAGCGCATGTCGCGCTCGACGGTGAAGGCGCGCGCCTGTGGGGCGGACGATGGAATTCAGCCGGAATGCCGATGGTCTATGCGGCAGCGACACCCAGCCTTGCTGTCCTCGAGGTGCTCGTCCACCTCGATCTGCCCGCCGAATTGCTGCCCGATGACCTGCGGTTGCTGACAATCGAGGTTCCCGATGACATCGCCCCGTTCCGGCTCGATGGCGCGCCCCGGGATGACGCCGGCTGCATCGAGGCTGGAGACCGATTTCTTGCGTCCGGTGAGGCGTTAGTGATGCTCGTGCGCAGCGTTGTGGTGCCGCAGGAGTGGAACGCGCTTATCAATGTTCGTCATCCCGACATGGTGCGCGTGGCCGTCCGAAGGGAAGAGTCATTCAGGCTCGATCCCCGGCTTCTCGGCTAGCCATCCTTATCCGCGGCCGCCCTCGCTGCCACGTCCTGGGAGATTTCCGCGCCGAGCCTCGTACCGCGTTCCATCTTTCGCATGAGCGACTGGACGAAACCATCCCATCGCTTGCGTCCCATCGCCTTCGTCTCCGGGGCGTTTGCGTCGGGCAGGGGCACGCTATGGATCAGCCAGAGGCGGACAAACAGCGCAAGCGTTTCGGTGGTGAGATCGACATTCCATGCGAGGCGATCATATTGGCGGGCCATGCGATCGAGGCGACGGGCAAAAGCCGCTTCGAGCCGCTCCGGGCCATCGGGCGACAGGAAAGATTGGAGCGCGGCTTCGACGACCGCTGTCTGTGAGACTCGTTTGGCGCGGGCATGGTCTCCGAGCTGGCGCAGAAGGTCGGGCGGCAAACGCACGGTGAACTTTGTGCGGGACATAGTCACAGTGCGATGCCGTCGTCAGGATCCAGCGATGCGTTGCGCGCATTGCGGGTCATGATCCGGTCAGCCGCCCGTCGCGCCGCGACGGCATCCTCCTCACTGTCATCCAGATCGAAATCGAACTCTGGTCGCGATGGAGACGGCGCGATATCCTCATGCTCTCCCAGTTCGGGCTCCTGTCTGATGCCGGCGTTCGCGTCATTGCTTTCGTTCTCGCTCCCGCATTCTTCAGCGGAAGGCGCGGCCGGCTCGATCGACGGTGCCACCCCTGGCAAGGTGGACCAGTCGTCGGCTGGTCGCGGGTTCGGTGCCGTCAGGCCGGTGTCAGGCGGAGAGAGTACGCGCGCGCGCAGTTGGGGATCGGCGAAGTAGCGCGCCTTGCTCGCCCGGATCGGCGCGAGCCCGGACACCATGACGATCTCCTGGTCTGCAGGAAGTTGCATGATCTCGCCTGGCGTCAGCAACGGCCGGGGCGTTTCGCTGCGCGATACCATGAGATGCCCGAGCCATGGGGACAGGCGATGCCCGGCGTAATTCTTCATGGCGCGCATTTCGGTAGCTGTACCAAGGGCATCCGACACGCGCCGCGCCGTGCGCTCATCGTTGGTCGCGAAGCTGACGCGCACATGGCAATTGTCGAGAATCGCATTGCTCTGGCCATAGGCCTTCTCGATCTGGTTGAGGCTTTGCGCGATCAGGAACGCCTTGAGGCCATAGCCTGCCATGAACGCCAGCGCGCTCTCGAAGAAATCGAGCCGTCCGAGCGCTGGAAATTCATCAAGCATCAAAAGAAGCCTCCGGCGCTGACCCGACGGGTTCAGCTCCTCTGTAAGCCGTCGGCCGATCTGGTTGAGGATCAGCCGGATGAGCGGTTTGGTGCGGCTGATGTCGGACGGAGGCACGACAAGATACAGCGTGACCGCGCGCGGTCCGCTGATGAGATCGGCGATCCGCCATTCGCAGGCGCGGGTGACCCGCGCCACCACGGGGTCACGATAGAGACCTAGAAAGCTCATCGCCGTGCTGAGCACGCCCGATCGTTCGTTCTCTGACTTGTTCAACAGCTCCCGCGCGGCGGACGCCACCACCGGATGTACGCCCGCCTTGCCCAGATGCGCCGTGGTCATCATTGCGCGCAGCGTGGTCTCGATCGGTCGGCGCGGATCGGAAAGAAAGGCCGCAACGCCAGCCAGCGTCTTGTCGGGTTCGGCATAAAGAACATGGAGGATCGCGCCGACCAGCAAGGCGTGGCTCGTTTTTTCCCAGTGGTTGCGCTTTTCGAGGCTGCCTTCCGGATCGACAAGGACATCGGCGACATTCTGCACGTCGCGCACTTCCCACTCGCCGCGACGGACCTCCAGCAACGGATTATAGGCGGCTGACGCCGGGTTGGTCGGATCGAAAAGCAGGACGCGGCCATGGCGGGCGCGAAAGCCTGCGGTCAGCTCCCAATTCTCGCCCTTGATGTCATGGACGATGCAGCTGTCCGGCCAGGCCAGCAAGCTAGGCACCACCAGGCCCACACCCTTGCCCGACCGCGTCGGCGCAAAACACAGCACATGCTCGGGCCCGTCGTGCCTAAGATAGCGCGCGCCGAAGCGACCGAGCACGACGCCTCGGTCGGCAAGCAGGCCGGCCTTGCGGATCTCGGCGGCTTCCGCCCAGCGCGCCGACCCATAGGTCTGCGCCGTCCGCGCTTCGCGCGCGCGCCAGACGGACAAAGCGATCGCTACGATGACGGCGAGGAAGCCGCCCGACGCCGCGATCGTCGCGCCTTTGCTGAAGATATCGGGTGCATAGGCATCATAGCTGAACCACCACCAGAAAAAGGCGGGCGGCGGATAGACCGGCCAACCGCCGATCAGGAACCAGGGTTGTCCGAGTGCCGCCTGGTAGCCCAGCGCATGGGCTGTCCATTGGGTGGCGCCCCAGACGCACAGCAGAACCATTAGGCTCACCAGCATGATCTGGCCCCATAATATGCGGGTGGCGTTCATGATCGTTTCCTTCCTGCGCTGCGTTGATGGATCATCGCCCAAGGCCTCGACCGCGGCCGAAGGACCAGTCGACCTGCCCCGTTAGCCCCATCGTGCCCGTGACGTGGCGACCAAGCTGTGCGTCCAGCGCGGGGCGCCAGGGAACCAGCTGGAACCCAAGGCCATCGTCGATCATCGCGAACCGACCCGAGGCAAGCGTCACGCGTTCGCGATAGACGCCGCTGACATGCTCGCCGGCCTCAGCCGCATGCCGTGGCAGCCCGGTGCGCGCGGCGATGGCGGCGCTCGCCGTCTCGATCTCGCCAGTGCGCAACCGCTCTATGAGGCCAGGCGACGGAACGACCCGCCCGCCCTTCCGTGTAGCAAGGCCAAGATGTTCGAGATGTCGCGCCCGCGCCCGCATCGCGTCTCGCACCTCCCGGCCGAAGCCACGACCCGTTGCTACCGGATCCTGGGTGATGAGTTGCCGGTCGAGCCAGGTAGCGCCGGGCGCCCCGATCTGCGCCTCGATCGACAGGTCTGACCGGGTGGCGAGCGCGGAATGATGCTTGCCGCCCTGATCGCGCCAGCTGCGCAATTCGACGATGGCGCCCGGCAGTGCATCGCCGGTCCTGTCCATGTCGCTAAACGTCAGATGATGGAGATGGCCGTCGGTGCCATCGATCACGACATAGGCGCTGCCTGCCAGTTCGTCGTGAAGGCCGCGCGACACCAGACGGCCAATCACCGGATCGGCGGGTGGCGTGGTGTGAAGGGCGAAACGTTCCGGATCGCACGACCGCCCATCGGCAAGCATCGCGCGATGCATGGTCTTAATGATGTCGGTGCGGATCGAGAGGTTGTGCAGGGTCTGCTCAGCCGCATCGCTTAATGACCATTGGCCCGGCCCGAGCGGCTCGGCCAGTCCGAGCCGTTCAAGCGTGGCCATTCGGCCCAGCAGCCTGCGCTGGCTATCGGGATCGGGGTCAAGGGTCGGGCGAAGATCGACCGCGCCATCGTCGGCAAGACGACGAAGTGTCCTGTCGAGGCTGGTCACCCGTTCGGCATCGATCTCCCGATCAAGCGCCGAATGGATGTCCCGTTCGTTGCGTGGCCCCAGCTCGATGGTCGCAAGGTCCTCTGCGCGTGCGCGTAGGCCTTCGCGCACATAGTCGCGGTCGATGACGAGATCCTCACCCTTATCGTCACTTCCGCGCAGCAGGATATGGATATGGGGGTTGTCGGTATTCCAATGATCGACCGCGACCCAGTCCAGGCATGTGCCGAGATCTTGGGCGATGTCGCGCATCAGGTCGCGCGTGTAGCCGCGCAGGTTTTCCATCTCGCTGGCATCTTCCGGGCTGACGATGAACCGGAAATGATGGCGATCGTCGGCACAACGCGCGGAGAACCGCTCGCCGTCCGCCGTGTCGGTATCGGCATCGAACAGCTGCGCATTTTCGCCGTCGCGGGTGACGCCGTCGCGGCGAAGATACGCAACATGGCGCGCAAGCGGCGCTGCGCGGAACTGCGCACCCTTGTGCCGGACGACGCGGGCCTTGACGACGACCCGGCGCTTTGTCGGATCGCCGCGCAACCGCAGCCGCGCAATCCTGCCCCGGCCGCGGCGGCCGGTGCCTCTGGCAGCCGATGCGGCCCGCCGCGTGAAACCGGCTTTCGCCGCCGCGCGCTTGACCTGCGCTGCAAGACGCGGGGAGGGTCCGTCCGCCCGTTGACCCCGATCCCTGGATTTGCCGGGCTGGACCGCGAAGTCATCATCGGCGCCCGTCATTGCGGCGGCTTTCTCGGCGTTGCCAGACGGCAGGCCGCTGATTTCGCGGGATAATGGACAATAGGCGCCATACGGCGTCTTTGCGGGCCGTACGAATTAAACCTGTCTTGCCAACCACATAGGTGCCGATGTCCGGCGCCGCTTTTATCTCGCCATCCTCCATTGGCACCTTCTTCCCCCAATTGGCGCGGACCCAATTGCGACACCTGATGCCCGCTAAAATCGAAAAGGTTGCTGTGGGTCATGGCACGGGCCTGCTGGCAACGGGCACGAAGAGCGCGGGTGCAACCGTGGGGGCCGCGCGTTCGCTTTGCGGCACCTCGCTTGTCTGGCCGTCGGATATGGCCATAGCTGCACGATCGGCAGGCGCGACAGAACGCGCCGCAAAAAGCCCGCCCGTCCGCCAGTCGAGCACCGGCCGGGCTGGTGGTGCCTGAACGGTCAGAGCGTGGTCACGCATCAGCCGCGCAACATAGGTCCGGGTTTCCGACGGTAAGGCGCGGCCTGTCGTGCGGTAGCGGTCGACGCGGCCGGGGCCGGCATTATAGGCAGCGAGCGCGAGCGGGAGCTCGCCGTAGCGATCGAGCATCTCGCGCAGATATGCCGCGCCCGCGAGGATATTGGCGCGCGGGTCGAACGGATTTGATCCAAGGGCGTACCGGGCCGTTAGCATCGACCAGGTTGCAGGCATGATCTGCATCAGGCCCATCGCACCGACGGGAGACAACGCCGCTGGATCGTTGCCGCTCTCCGCCTTCATGACGGCCGATATCAGAGCATGCGGAAGGGCGAAGCGCTGCCCGGCTTCGGCCACCAAATCGGCACGCGATTGCGCGATCGCCGGGGGGACGATGCCACCGGCCAGCGCGCACCAAATCATGCACATCGGTACGCGGACATGTTGCCACAGCGCATGACCTTTCGTCATGGCCGGTCCTCCTTGCTGCGGACCGACCGGCGTGACCAGAGCAGCACAAATGTCGCAGGATCGCTGTCTGACTGCAGCAGACTGGCGCGCAGCGGGCGCGGCCATGTCGGGCAATCGAGTTGCAGGACAATGTAGGCGCCAGCCGCCGCGCTCTCCTGCGACCACCCCGCGCCAATGTCGGATCGCGCTTCGCCGTCGGCGAGCACGACGCGCCAGTCCGGTGCTTTGAGTGTCGGCTTTCTGTCGACTGGCAGTATCCTGACCGCGACGTCGAGGGACAGGGTGCGCAGATGCCCGGCATAGCCGTCTGCGACTTTTTCGAAGGTACCGATGTGCATGGTTCGTCTCCTAAGGCGGAAGTCAGGATAAAGGCCCGTGCCAGCGCAGCGGCGCGTTAGCAGTCTCGCGGGTGAGGATAGGCGTCGCCATGCCGATCAGGCTGCGCGCGGAGACGGGTCCGAAATAGCGGCCGTCGAAACTGTCCGGCGCGGCATTGAGCAGGAACATTTCGCCCGATTGGAGCGTCCGGCAACCGCACCATATCGGCAGGGCCCGTCCGCGCTGGTCCTGCACGCGGGCGATCGCGGCCTGCCTGCCATTGATCGTGATGGTCAGCCCCGTGCGGCAAACGCGCGCGCCAGCTGTGGCAGCTATTTTTTTGAGCAGCGGCGTGCCTTCGGCCAGATAATGCCGTTTCGCCATGAGCCGTGAAATGGCAGGCGGCGGCATGATGGCGGCGAACCGGCCGGGGGTCGGAGACGCGCCGGGATGGATCCGATAGAGTCCGATCGGCGCGCTCGCGCTGGCGTTCCAGAGCAGACGCGGCTGCGGCTGGAAGGTGACGACCAGCAGGAACAGGAGCGAAAACACCGCAGCGGCAAGCGTCGTCGCAAGACAATAGCCCAGGCTTGTCACAGTCCGAGCGCCTTGCGCTTGCGCCAGGCTTCGTGCCGTTCGACCGTATAGGATCGCGGGCTCTCCCCAGCGGATATCCGGTTGGCGACGTGACGCCAATGATCGGGCGCGGCGTCGCACGGATCGACGCCGGTGGCCTCCACGGCATCAATGGCCGCAAGCACCTTGGCGACCTTCGGCCATCCCTCCATGCTGAGGCAGAGGTCCCCGCCCGGCCGTACGAACGGAGCCGTGCTGAAGGTTTCGCCGATACGAACGGTGCGCAGGATATCGATACGCGAATGGACTGTTCCATAGTCGCTCGATGCCCAGCGGACGAAGGCAATCATGCTGTCTGGCAGAAAGGACAAGGTGCGACTGCGGCGCGACAGGATGCGTTCCTGCGCTACGCGGCCGAAGCGTATCCAATGTTCAAGCCGCCCTTCGATCCAGATCAGTTCGATATCCGTGCGATCGTGGGGCAAAGCGGTAAGCGCATGCGCCGGCAAGGGCGCTGATGGCGTCGCGTGCGTCATAGGAGGTCTCCGAAAAAGGCGGATCGGCGAGCAGCCGCGCGCGTTAGGCAGAATCCGAAGGATTCTTTACTATTAGCACCGTTAGAGAGACGGCGATTCTGCGAGCAATTCCAAGGGACTAAACGACATTTTGGTTCCCGATAGGACGATGTCGCGGTTCCTGATCGGACGAGTCCGCCGGTTCCCGATAGGACGTGTCGTGGGCCTCTCATCGGGCAGACTTCAACCGGACGCGACGCGTCGCGACCATGAAGGGATCGATCGGCTCGGGCGCGAAGTTCAGCCGTTCGCGGCCAAGGCTGCGGTCGATCTCAAGGACATATCCGGGAATGGCCTGTCGCCGGACGATGTCGCGCAGATCGAAGGCGAAGCGTTTGAGCGGCGACATCACGGCGGACTTCTTATGGAGATGCGCGACATCGAAACTCCAGCCGCCAACTTGCCGGCCGCCATGCTTGCGCACGACGCGGTAGAGCCAGCGCTCCAGGCCTCCGGTCAGACGAAAATAGGCTGGATCGATGGTAAGGATGAGACCGCTGTCCAAGACGCCGGCATAGAACCAGTCGGCCAGGATCAATTCGATGCCCAGGGGCCGCCCACTGGCGTCCAGGCGCTCCTTCCATTCGCTGATCCAGGAGAAGCGGTGGCGCCTTCGCTGGTGCTGCTGGCGGATGGACGTAGCGACCGTGGTGGATTGCAACCGGTCCAGCGCTGCCTTCAGCCGGTCGTAATTGTCGCGCCCCGTTCCGCGACCGAGATAGGTCAGGATTTCATGCGGCGTCGTCGCTATAAGGCGCGATGTGGCGCAGCCCGCGTCCCGAGCCTCGACGATCTGGCTGGCAGCCCAGATCAGGATGTCGGCGTCCCAGATGGTAGCCATGCCATGTTCGGGAACCGCCTCGACCGAGATCCAGGTCTCACCCATCTTAAATGCGATCGGTGCGGTCCGGGGGGATTTGGCGAGGCTGAAAAAAGGCCAGGTCATGAGATCCTGCGCGTCGCGCGGGGCGATGTCACCGCGCACTGATCGGAACAGCTCAAGCTGCGTGCCGTCGGCGGCGGCGCGGATGGCAGTGCGTTTGGGGGGGGAGCGGTCCTGCATCATGACGTCAGCGCCGCACCGGACCGTCAATCCGGCGGGCAGGCAGACAGACGCCCATGCCCGGATCGGACGTCGAGCGCCGAAGCCCCAGTGCGGCCCATCTGTCGAGCGCGTCGATCGAATAGACGACGCGCCCGCCAAGCTTGTGGAACAGAGGACCGGTCCCGTAGCAGCGATGCTTTTCGAGCGTCCTGGGACTAAGGCCCAGTCGTACGGCGGCGTCGGGTGTGGTGAGATAATATGGCGTCACGCGGGCATCTGGCACGTTCATGGGCGGGCTCCTTCGACTGCGGGACGGCGTTGGACAGGCGCCGGACCCTTGCCGAGAAGAATGGCGAAGCCGGGCAGGGAGGGTGGAGCGGCTATTGTGCACGACTGGTTTTTGTCGCACCGCTTCAGCCGCGCAGCAGCCGACGATATCCCCCCCGCATCAGCGCTATCGCTTCGTCGATCAGGCGCTGGGTACGGCGACGTTCGGAGGAGGATTTCCATTCATCACCGCGTCCTATGCGCAGTCCTCTGTAGACATGGCGGCGGGCGATTTCGTGGGTCGTCATCCGGCCGCCTTCGTGACCCAGAACGGCATCCAGTATGTCGAGCAGCATCGAGAGGCGCTGCCGCTGAAAGGCGGTCGGCTGGAGGCCCGACAGGGGCCGCATCGGCGGCGCGCCGGTCAGGCGGCGGTCGAGCCGGCGCATGACATTCTGCCGCAGTTCGATCGCGTCGTCGCGCACGATCACATAAGCGAGCGGACTACCGGAGCCACCCCGCACCCACAGGCGATGGGGTCCGTCGATATCGCCCAGCACCATATGCCGGCCGCTCTCCAGCTTCTGATCGACAAGAATATCGGGCCAGGCATCGACATCGATCGGCTTGGCGGCCCAGCCAGCGTCTGGCGCACCGTCGAGGACGACGGTCGCCGCCGCTTGGGACGCGAGCCAGAGCGCCGGATGCGTGGCGGCGAACGCGTCAGGCGCGCATGGGAAAGCTCAGACCCCAGGGGCGGGCCATCACCTCCCGCGCGTGCGTCCCGCCCTCGCGGGCAGACTGGCGCGTGACCTTGCGATAGTCCGATCGGTAGCGCGGATTGCGCCGCAAAAACTCCTGCGCGAAACCGGGAAGATCAAGCTGACGCCGCGCTTCGTCTCCTGTTTCGCCTTTCGCCATGCGCGGCCCCCGTCCCTGTGGAGGGCCAGCTTGACGGTCGAGTCCCAGGCCGACCATTCTATCAATTGGGGGGCGTCCTCCCCCGAAAAGGGGAGCCATCGCGCTGCCGCTGGGGTAGCGCGATGGCCTGCTGCGTCAGTCCGCGGTGCGGCGAACGGGGCGGCTCCAGACGAGATCATGCTCGCCATTTTCGCCTTCGAAGAGCTGGGCAAAGATCGGTGCGACGAAGCTGGGATCGTCCAGTTTGACCGACAGATAGGGGCGGTCGTCGTTCGAGCGCTTCACCCAGGCGGCACCGACCTCGATATCACCGACATGCACGCGGTGCGTTGGCGCATTGCCGGTCGCGTTGCTGTCCTCGACAATCCGGACTGACTTGGCCTGGACGCTGAGCGTGGTGATCTGGCCCCGATATTCGCCCGAAACCTTCTTGAAGCTGCCAATCTTCGTCATGATACATTCCTTCCTTTGTCTCGAGCCGCGCCATTGCGGCCTCGATGCGCACGGAAGGGCAGCGGGTGACCGGCTGTGCAGCCGCAGGCCTGCAACGCATGTGGAGGACGGCGCGGGCGCCGTTTCTTGTTCCGCGAGGAGCGGCGGCACGCCGCGGGGAAGAAACTGCGACCGCGCCGTTGCAGCAAGCCGGGCTAGCGATCAGCGATCCCGCTGCCAGTTGCGCGTCACCAAGAGGCCGCCATGGTGTGGCTATGGCAAGGACGGATGACAGCCAAGAGGTACGCGACCAAAGTTTCGCGCGGCCCTATTTGGGGAGACCTGCCGATCACTCCGCCCTCCGGTTCAAACCCGCGAGATCGCCGGGGAACTGCCATGACGGGCCAGCTTTTTCCCCCGCCATGACGGCAATGATGATGCCGCCTGACATGCTCAGCAACGACAATGCCGGCCCCGGTGTGAGCATGATACGGCCAATGCTATAGCCCATCTGGTAGCCTGCGACGCCGGCGGGAATGGCAAACAGCAGCATCACGACCAGCCCTGAAACCGGCGAATGCGTCCGTGCGAAGATCCAAGGCCCGCACAACGAGATAGCGAGCCCGGCCATGAACGCGCCAACGATCGCAGGACCCAGGCTGATGCCATGGCCAAGCAACCAGAAGCCGCATCCCACCGCAACGCCGAGCGGAAGCGCATGGAGGGTCAAAGCCATCAGCAGCCAAAGAACATAGAATGCGGCGGCGAGGCCAGCCACGAGCAACAGAGTCATAAGCGTCCTTCCTTGACGGAATAAGGGACGCGCTCCCCACCACCTCCACAGCGCAAACCTGCCCGCAAATTATACGTCGCCGCGCTCGCGGTGAACAGGGAAAATCGACGCCGATGCCGTTGCGCCCCGGTCCGCTCGGAAGCGAGCCGGGGCGCTGGGCGGTCAGGACGGCGCATTCCAGATGATGACCTTCTTGGCTGGATCGCCGCCCGGCGCGTTGGCGATGGTGCCGTAAATCGTACCGAATTCGGGCGCCGAGAGGACGACGGACACATATTCAGCGCCTGTGCGCCTGGAGAATTTCTTCCAGCCTGCCCCCAGTTCGAAGCCGTTTTTGCGGCTGAAGATGCGATAGTCGGGTTCGGATTCCTTCGCCTTCTCGGCATTGGGAACAAGGGAGATCGGCGCACTGATCGTCAGTGTCGTGAGTGTGCCTTCGAAACTGTCACCCTTTACGGTGAGGTGCGCGACGGTGGTGGCCATAATGCTAATCTCCTTGGTTGATCGGGGACCGTCCCCGATGTCCTAGCCCAAGGAGAGGCTGACAGCCGACGTCACGGGCGCTCGGCGCCAGGGAACCCCCTTGTGGGGTTGACGGCGAGAGGCGGTCACGCGTCTCCAGCGAAGGACAAGGAGGGGATGGCGACCGACAGACGGGAGTGTGGCCCCGCGCCGTTGCCACCCTTATGTCGGCGACGCATGGATGTATGCGCACGCTGCGACATTCGCCTCCAATTCTCGCCTGGAGGGGCAAGCGGTCCCGTTCGCGCTCGACCCGCAGCAAGATTTTTGGCAGGTGGGCAGTTTGTCGTATATCTCGGGAGGACCCTATGACCGGAAATGAACTCGTCGAAGCTGTGGCCGCTCAACAGAATGCCACCAAGGCGGAGGTCAAGCGGATCATCGATGCAGCGCTTGGCGTAATCGCAAACGCCGCCGCCAGGGGCGAGGAGGTATCGATTGCCGGATTTGGGAAGTTCAAAGTGAAGCAGAGCGCGGCGCGCGAGGGCAAGAACCCGCGCACCGGCGATCCGATTACGATCCCGGCATCGCGAAAGGTAGGCTTTCAGCCTGCCAAGGCGCTCAAGGACAAGGTCAACGGCTGAAACCGGCCGACCGCAGGACCGAGCGCGCGCCGCCGCCTGACAGGGCGGTGGCGCGATTTTTTTGCGGTCACCATTATGAAACGCTGGGCAGCGCCGCCGCGCTGCCCATGCGCCTGTCACGCCGCCAGTCGGCTTTCCGGCACCTCAACGTCGTCGGTCAATCCGGACTGCGCGAGCATATCGCGCGCCGCCGCGACCTTGGCGTGGGCCGCGACCGTGCCCACCCCGCCACGCTGCGTGTAGACGGAAGGCGGAAAGGCCATCCAGCGCGGCACCCAGCGATATTTTCTGTCTCGCCCGTTCGTGCCATCGAGACCATCGCGAATGATGGACTTCAATATCTTGGCCTTTTCATGGCCGTTGACGCTGGCCGCCTGCGGATCGACGACATCGGCGACAAGCAGGCCCAATAGTTCCCGGTCACGCAGAAGTTCGAAAAAGGCGGCGTCCGCCTCCCAATAATCAGCCATATCGATGCCGATTTCCGCGCCCACGGCTTCCACCGCCGCGCTGCCGCTGGACAGGGTTTCGCCCATAACCACCGTGACGATATCCATTATGTCGCTATCGCCCAACTGCAGGAGACGCAGGAACAGGCCGGAAACGCAATAGTCATCACCGTTGCCGCCCGTCACATGCGGCTCGTCAGGTGAAAAACCCAGACGCTCGACCGTCTTGCGGCGCACGGCATCGAAACGCGCTTCGCCGACCGCAGTCTCGACGCTTTCGGCAACAAGGTCGTTGCGCGTGGTCCGGGGATCGGGCTGGACCCGCCAGAGCGGCGATCCGACGATGGCATGTGCGACCATCAGCCGCAGTGCCACCTGTGGAAAGCCCGTGAGCGTTGCGCGCACGGCCGCGTGGCGATGCAGATCGATATAGGTTTGCATGGGGCCGGTGATTTCGGGTCGCACGGGTTTCGCGCCGTCCGATAGCGTTTCGCCGCGTTCGAGCCGCGCCGCCTCCTTGCGCGTAACATAACCTTCGTGGAAGCTGACCTCCCCATTGGAGCGTATCTCGATATAGACCCTGCCACCTTTCCGCTTGGGGGCCTTCTCATACTCCCAGCTATGGAAGCGCTCGGTGGGCGGCACGATCACAGCGTCGGCCCATCCTGCCTCCAGATAGTCAGCGCGCCGTGCCTCTACTACGGCATTCTGCGCAGTCCAGAATTGCTCAGTATCGGCGAAGTAGCTGTCCTCGCCGAAAAGGTCGGTAGTGATCTGACCGCCATAGGTCGCGACATCGAACAAGGCGTGGCGGGTCGCGATGGACTGGCCGCCAAACAGCCATGCCTTCAACTGATGGCCGGTGGGCGCATAGGCTTGCGCATCGTCATAAAGCGCCAGCCACGCGCGCTGCTGGCTTTTACTGGCGATGGTGAGGTGGCGTATGGTGGTCCGGTCGATCTCCTGCGCCCCATAGAGTGCGCGGATACGGGGCAACAGGTTGCCGAGCGCGAGAACACGCCGCACGGTAAGTTCGGGCAGGCCGAAAGTGGCGGAAATATCCGCTACGTCCCTGCCTTCCTTCACCAGCCGTACGAAGCTTGCCCATTGGGTGACCTCGTCGGGATCGAGCCGTCCAAGATTTTCGATCAACGATGCCTCGACCGCTGCTGCATCGTCATCCGCCTCGATGATGGCGCAGGGTAGGAGCGCGACACCGGCGTCGGTTTCCGCATCGCCTGACTCCATGCGTTCGCCCGCTACGATCAGCGCGGCATGATAGCGCCGCGCGCCTGCGAGAATTTCATAATGGTCGGGCAGGGCATTGGGCCGGACCACCAGAGTCTGGATGATGCCGCGCTTGCGGACGGTCGGCAGGATGTCCGACACGTCCGGCGCCTTTCTGGCGTAACGCATGTTCGCCTTGCTGACGCAAAGCTTGTCGAGCGGAATAAATTCGAGTTTCATGGGTAGCACTCCATCGTGAGGGCCGGTCCGTCGGTCTTTGGCTAGGTAGGCGGACCGGTTTAGGGATGCGGCGTCACGCGCCGCGCGTCATCCGCGCACCCCTATGAGGGCACGGGAAGGTCGGTCCGGCCAGCTCCGGGCGTAGCGCGCAAAAGTTGCTCGGCAGCGATGATCGACCCGGTTTGCCGCGCGGCCTGCGCCCAGCGCGACAGCGGGTGCGATGTCGCAAAACCAAGGTCGCGCTCGATCGCCAAGCCAAAGGGCAGATGCACCCCTTCGATCTCGCGCAGCGAAAAGGTGCCTTTCGGGACAGCCAAAACCCAGATCGGCAAGGCCGAAAAGCGTATCGCCATCGGTGTAGAGTTCGCTGGCTATCCACGTCGCGGCCCCGATGGGATTGAAGAATTTGACGACCGGGGCAGGATCGAGCATGCGCGCCTCCCGTTCGGCGGCGATGGCCATGATGGCGTTGGCGCGCAGCGCATAGCGCAGGTCCGCGGTGAGGAGGTTCATGCGGCGATGCTCCCCATCCCGAGCATCGCCATGCGGTCGGCATAGGCCTGACCATGCCTCGCAAGCAGCCATTCGGATGCTTTGCTGGCGGCGCTTGCCGCCCGGAAGATGGCGCGGCTGTCCTCGCGCAGCACCTCCAGCCAAGAGGCGATATAGTCGGCATGGCGCACGGTCGGCACGATACCCAGCGCTGCGCACAGGAACGCCGAACCCATTTCAGCGATCAGTTCCTCGCGGGCATAATCCTTGGTCCCAAACTGCGTCACCAGCTTACGGTCCAGCCGGGTGGAATGGCCGGTCGCGTGGGTCAATTCGTGGTAGGTCCCATCCATAACGTGTCCTTTCTGTCCTCTTCTGCCAATCAAGCAGGACACATGATCCGAGCCCCCTCTTCTCTGCCGGACAGGGAGGGCCCGAGGGCCCTCCCTGTCCGGTCGCAATCGTGGAGTGGGTATGGCGC